>CAVJZZ010000014.1:0-46253 GCA_963654295.1 Lachnospiraceae bacterium
TAATCTGCTCCAAGAATATATGATACGCATTCTCCATTTACCCTAATATAATGAATAAAAAGTGCAAAGGTACTTAAAAAACAAACGACTTGGCTGCTGATATTTTTTACAAGAATTGGGTCATATAGAAAGGAATGCATTTAATGGAACCGTCCTTGCGTAAATCCTTGTTGTGGATGAGATACGACTGCTGAATTCTTGATGAGTATTTCTGTATGAAATTGTCAATGGAAACATGTTGTGTGGATTGGGAGGATTTGACCTCTATAACACTCACCTTGCTGCCATCTGGAATCAGAAAATCAACCTCATAGTTTCTTTTTCCATCTGCTGTTGGCCATGTGTGGTAGTACAGCTTTTTGCCTGCCGCCACCAACATCTGTGCGACTATGTTTTCGTAAACATATCCAAGGTCGGCTGTGAGTTTGTCTCCCAGGAGCTTTTGGTATATGATGTTGCTTGTGAAGTCAGAGTCCCAAAAAGCAAGGGTGACAAACAGTCCTGTGTCTCCACAATAGAGCTTGAAACAGTCGGGGTTGATGTGCATGGCAAGCCCAACGCTTGGGTCGTTGGAGTGGTAGGCTATGTTGGTGGTCATTGATTCTCGCAGTATGGAAAGAGGCGTGGTGAGTCTGTCTGCCCGGCCGCCCTCTATCACGCTGCCCACTTGATAGCGTAAGGCATTGGTGTTCAGTTGAGCAGGGATGGCATGGAAAAGCATGGATGTCTTCCCGGAGGAGTCTAACTCATAGAAGTCCGTATCGTACAGGTTGATGATATTTCTCTTGACTTGGTCTACTCGGCTTAAGTCCAAAGTGTCGAGATATGTGTTCACGGCTTGTGGCATACCTCCAACAAGCACATACAGACGGAAATCTCTCATCAGTTTTCTGTTGGTTGCATCTCCAAGTGGCATCCATTTTTCAAAGATGTTCTTTGCGAGAGGCATAGTGGCCGTATCCCCCAAAGCCCAACAAAACTCCTCGTAGTCCATTGGGTACATGGTGATTCTGCGTTCTTCGCTCGGTATAAGTATTTTTGTTCCGTCGGTCTTGGGACGTTTCTTCATCTTTATGCCAAGCAATGAGCCTGTCTCGATATAATGAAAGCGTCTATCCTTGACAAGATGCTTGATGGCCTGACGAGCCAATGGGCACTTTTGTATTTCGTCAAAGATAATGAGCGATTTGCCCGGGATGAGGCTCACGCCGGTATTCATCTGAAGGCTGGTGAACAGTATATCAAGATTGGAAATGTCCAAAAAAGAATCCTTGATCACTTTGCTTGCAATGGAGAAATCAATCAGCAGGTAGGTCTCATACTCGTTCCTTGCAAATTCTTCGACAATCGTTGATTTGCCCACACGTCTTGCGCCTTCTATGAGCAGTGCGGTGCTTCCTTTGTCTTCTTCTTTCCACTCAAGGAGCTTTTGGTATATTTTGCGCTTGAAGATTCTTTCTCCCATAAATATTGATATTGAATGATTTATGCCGCTGCAAAGGTACGGAAAACTATTGGGCTAACCATGCTTTAAAGAAGAAAATGTCAGAATCCGCAAAGTTTGAAGTGTTAAAAGTGACAGAATCCGCATAGTTTGAAGTGTTAAAAGTGACAGAATTCGCATGGTTTTACATCTGTAGTAAACCCTGTGCATTGCGCCCCTTTTGGCTAGTAGGGTTGTTTATCCACGGTCTATCTCCCCTGAGCCATAATCTAAGGGTTGTTTGGTATACCTCATACTATATAAAAGCAGAAGTCCCACCCTGGTTCGCTGTTCTTCGGGAAGCGTGGTGGGAACTGTCGGTGCAAAAATACAATTATTTATTGGTTTAACCAAACTTTTCCTTGAATTCCGCCAATTTGCGCGTCAAATTCTTGCTTAGAGGCGGGGTCGGAAGGAATAGATGTGCAATTTATTGATTTTCATGCCTAAACATTTCGGAGGGCTAACATCTTTTATCTCACGCAAGTCTTCGCAAACAAGGCCTTGCGGAATTTCTTGTGGGTGACATTCCCGGTCAGTTCAAAGCCGGAACTGAGGCGCAAGTCCTGTGAGGATGCCCCCACCTTAATCATATATTTGCCGGGCGCAACGTGCCACATGCGGTCGTTGTTATATGCCAGTTGGTCTGTGTGCAACTCCACGCTCACCACCTTGCTCTCGCCTGGATTCAGGCACACACGCTCAAAAGCCTTTAGCTGTATGGGCTTCAGCAGGCTCCCTTCTTGGGGCGACAAATAAACCTGGGCGATTTCTGCACCTTTGTATTTACCCGTATTCTTCACCGTAAAGCTGAGTTTGATGCACGGCGATAGGGTGGAGGCTGTCTTGTTCTCTATCTTCAGGTTGCTGTATTCATACTTGTTGTAAGACAATCCGTAGCCGAAAGGATAGGCGACGAGGCTGTCCTGTCCGTTGCTGTAGTTATAGCAATAAGGCTTTTCCGTTTCGGTGGTGGGGAAGGTGATGCTGAGTTTTCCCGACGGATTGACATTCCCGTAGAGCAAGTCGGCAATGGCGTTGCCGCCTTCTTCGCCAGGATACCATGCGTGCATGATGGCAGCGCATCCTTCCGCAATATCGTTGATGACGAGCGGACGTCCGCCGAACATGACGAGTACGACTGGTTTGCCTGTGGCGATGAGGCTCTTGACGAATGTCTCCTGCTCGCCCGGCAACTTGATGCCGTTCCGGAGTCGGGCTTCACCGCAGAGCGCCGGGTTCTCGCCCATGGCAGCAATGATGACATCACTCTGCGCAGCCAGTAGTAGGGCGGCATCGCTGTTGGTGCTGTCGGAAGATTCCACCATCATCGCTGTCAGCCTGCTGGTGCGCGGGTCTACATCGCCCGACGACTTGATGGTCGCTTCTCCGGGCAACGCCCATTCGCAACCGCGCTGATAACCGATGCTTGTGCCTGCCGGTTTCCTGTTTTCCAGTCCTTCAAGCAGCGTGACGAGATGCGGATTGGATCCGTTTTGCTTCTTCCCGTGCCAAAAAGCCATCATCGAGGGGTAAGCGTAGTCGCCCACCAAACTCCAGAACGAGTTGGCATTAGGTCCGACAACGGCGATCTTCTGTTGCGTCTTGTCAAGTGGAAGTATGCCGTTGTTCTTCAGCATCACCACCGATTCGCTTGCCGTCCGGTAGGCAACATCTCGTGCAGCCTTGTCGTCAAGAGTGATGTTTCCTTCATCATAGAGATGGGCATCAGCACCAATCATTCCCAAACGTACCTTGAGTGTGAGCGCACGCTTCACGGCTTCTTCCACGCGCGTCTTACCCACCAGTCCTTTGTCCATGGCTTCGGCGAGCAGCGGATAACATTTGCCGTTGCTGAACTCAAGGTCGGTGCCTGCAGCCATGGCGAGTGCACCGCTCTTCAGGTCTTTCTCATGCTGGTCGCCCTGTCTGTACACCCTGCCGATGGCTCCGTAGTCGCTCACGGTGATGCCATCGAAACCCGTGCGGTCGCGCAGGAAGTCCTGGATAATCAGGTGGCTGGCAACAACCAGCGTGTCTTTATATCCGTGATAGCCAGTCATCACGCACTTGTTGTTGGCAAAGCGGCTGATGGCTTCGTGCGGAAAGAGGATTTCCTCGGTCAGTTCTTTTTCGTTGGTCTCAGAGCCTCCGCCATAGCCCAGGAAGTGTTTGCTGCAGGCAGCCACTCCGGTGCGCATGTCAGTGCCCTGCAGCCCTCTGACAAAACTCACGCCCATGGCTCCCGTCAGGTAGCTGTCCTCGCCATAGCCCTCTTCCAGACGGTTGAAAGTGGCAGTGCGTATCACGTCGACCATGGGTGAAAGTGCCATCGTGGCACCAATCTTTCGCATCTGGATGCCGGTGTGTTTCGACTTCTCTTCCATGAGTGCGGTGTCCCAACTGCATGCCATGCCTATCTGTTGCGGGAATACGCTTGCTCTCTTGGCGGCAAAGCCTTCGATAGCCTCTTCGTGGCAGATGGCGGGAATGCCGTTACGGGTGTTTTCACGCAGCCATTTCTGCAGATCAGCCACAAAGTCGCGGAGCTTGTCGGGTTCATTGTCGAGTGCGCAGGCAAACTGACACACGTGTCCGATACCGTTGGGGATGGCTTCGCGGCACTTCTCCGGCGACAGTTTTCCGCTTTTGTCGGTCAGTCTTCCGGGGGTGATGCCGTAGAGTTGCGCCAACCGCTCGCTCCAGTTCATCCGATCGTAGAGGCTGTCTACAATCTGTTTCGTGTGCTTGTCTTGAAACAGTTGATAAGAGGGCGTGGCGTGGTGCAATCCCTGGGCGGCGGCTGTTGTGAAGCCGGAAGTGATGCCTGTGAGGAGCAAGGCGATGACATTCTTGTTGAAATTCATGATGTAAGGTTTTTGGTTTTATGGTAATCAATGATGCCGCAAAGATAAAAACAAGAAGGAATGGAACGGATGGAGAATGTTACAGAATAGGGTGACAATCGTGCAGTGTAGGCTCTACGCATCCCATTTTCATCCTTTTTTCTTCAGTCTCGACGTCTGGACAGACAGAACGTCATCACGGTGGAGAAAATAAAAGCAAAACAAGTTTGCCTTTATTTTGTATTGTCTCTGATTTGCACTACCTTTGCAAGTATAAGAACAACGAAAACGATGACTGACGATAATTTTGACTTACGGGAGGAACACCAGCTCAGTTCTGCCGAAAAGGAGTTTGAGAACGCTCTCCGTCCCTTGAAGTTCAGTGACTTCAGTGGGCAGAAGAAGGTGGTGGACAATCTCGAAGTTTTTGTCGAAGCCGCCAAATATCGTGGCGAGCCGCTCGACCATACACTCTTGCACGGACCTCCAGGCTTGGGCAAAACCACCTTGAGCAACATCATTGCCAACGAACTGGGCGTGGGGTTCAAGATTACCAGCGGTCCCGTGCTCGACAAGCCAGGTGACCTGGCAGGAATCCTCACGTCGCTTGAACCCAACGATGTGCTTTTCATCGATGAGATACACCGACTCTCGCCCGTGGTCGAGGAATACCTTTACTCGGCGATGGAAGACTATCGCATCGACATTATGATAGACAAGGGACCCTCGGCACGCTCCATCCAGATTGATCTGAACCCCTTCACGCTGGTGGGCGCCACCACGCGCAGCGGTTCGCTCACAGCCCCCTTGCGTGCTCGTTTCGGTATCAACCTGCATTTAGAATACTATGACCCCGACACGCTGGCCCGCATCATCAAGCGCTCGGCGAGTATCCTGAAGGTGCCGATCGACGATGAGGCTGCCGGCGAGATATCGCGCCGCTCGCGCGGCACGCCACGTATTGCCAATGCCCTGTTGCGCCGCGTGCGTGACTTCGCACAGGTGAAGGGAACGGGACGCATCGACACCGCCATCGCCAAAATGTCGCTCACGGCACTCAACATAGACCAATACGGACTTGACGAGATAGACAACAAGATATTGCTCACCATTATTGACAAGTTCAAGGGCGGTCCGGTGGGCATCTCTACCATCGCCACAGCCATCGGCGAAGACGGCGGAACGGTTGAAGAGGTGTATGAGCCCTATCTGATTATGGAAGGTTTCCTGAAACGCACGCCCCGGGGACGTGTGGCTACGGAACTTGCCTACAGCCACTTTGGGCGCTCTATGGGCTACGGCAACCCGTTGGAACCGTCATTATTCTAAACGACAGAAAGATGAAAACAGGCATATTCGTGGGCAGTTTCGACCCCTTTACCATCGGACACGACGCCATCGTGCGCCGCGCCTTGCCCCTATTCGACAGGCTGGTGATCGGCGTGGGCAACAACGAGCGCAAGCAGTATATGTATACGCAAGACGAGCGCATAGAGGCTATTCAGCAACTCTATACTGGCGATCTGCGGGTGGAGGTGAAGGTATACAACGACCTGACCGTGGATTTCGCCCGCCGCGAGGGCGCACAGTATATTATAAAAGGTGTGCGCAGCGTCAAGGATTTCGAGTATGAGCGCGAGCAGGCAGACATCAACCGCCGCATCGGCGGTGTCGACACCCTGCTGCTCTATGCCGATGCCGACGTGGCGAGCGTTAGTTCCAGTCTTGTCCGCGAGCTGATACACTTCGGCAAGGACGTGAGCGGATTTCTACCGACAATCAAAAAACAACAAATATGATAACGTATAATGTGGACGGCGTGAAGATGCCGAAAATCAGAAAGCGCGACACCTCGGCTTGGATCAAGGCGGTGGCGGCCACCTACGGACGCAAGGTGGGAGAGATTGGATATATGTTCGTCGACGACGAGAAGATACTTGAAGTGAACCGTGAGTATCTCGGCCACGACTACTACACCGATGTCATCACCTTTGATTATGACGAAGACGACACCGTGAGCGGCGATATCGTCATCTCGCTCGACACTGTGCGTACCAATGCCGAGCAGTTCGGCAAGGCGTATGAAGACGAGCTGCACCGCGTGATCATCCACGGCATCCTTCACCTTTGTGGCATCAACGACAAGGGTCCGGGCGAGCGCGAGATCATGGAAGCAGCGGAAAACAAGGCTTTGGCAATGCTGAAGGGCTAATCTTCAAGCACGGAATAACAGACAAGGGCGAATCTCCCACACGGGAAATTCGCCCTTGTCTGTGTCTTTGCATGTCTTTAGATCCTGTATGCCAAGCCTAGTTTGAACTCGAAGGTGTTGGCGTGCACATCGTTATAGTATTTGTAGCGGGTGTTGCGGATGAAGTAGCTGCCCGAAAGTTCGGCGGAGACATTGCCTTTGATGTTGAAACGGAACATCGGATTGAACACGAGAAGTTCGGCATTGCCGGTGTCGCCCTGCACGTTGAAGTAGAGTGGGTTCTTGTTCTCCAGGTCTTTCGTCTCGTAGCCCTTCCACGTGTAGATGCGAAAGTAGGATGCCGAGAGCGAGAAGATGCCTACGCGGGGGAATGTCATGATGGTGTTGGTCTTGAAGCTGAAGCCACTGCCCATGTTGTAGTCGCGGTCGATCACCTTATAATAGTCGCTCTTGCTGCCACCGAGGGCGATGCCGTCGATGAAGATGCGCTGCTCGATACTGCCCAGGTGTCCCACGTTGTTGAACCGGTAGATGATGCCGGGACCAAACGCCATCGCCTCGGAGATGCGGTAGGGCGTGAGCGAGGTGCCGTCTTTCACGGGTTCGGAGTTATAGAAGTTGAAGTGCTGGAAGATGCCGAACTGTGCCTCCACGTTCTTGCCTGCATAGACCGGCGCACCCCAAAGGCGACCTGTGAGCACGGCTTTGCTGAACAATGGTTGGTTGGCACTCATGCCGATGGTCACCTCGGCGGTGAAATAGTCGTAGGGCTTGTTCTCCCGGTCGTTGAGCGGTTCGCCATATTGCAGGGCAATGTTGACATAGGGGTTGTATTCTCCGCGGAACAGACCGCCGTCGTCGGCGAGATAGCGTGTGCCGACGGCAAAGTCGAGATGCACGGGGATGCGGTCGAAGTCGTGGTAGAGATAGTTCTTCTGCTTCACGTGCCACGCCTCACCCCTGACCAGTCGGTTGAAACCCTGTATGGGGTTGACGATGAGAGCTGCCGCTTCGCGCAGGAAGCGCCCGAATCCCTGCGTGCGGTCGTTGAGGATGGTGTGGGAGATGCGGTTGGTGATCTCGCCGATGCACGTGCCGCCCATCGTGGTCGCCATGAGGTCGTTGATGGCGGGTGGTTCACGCTCGCCGAACAGCTCCCACATCAGGCTGCCGCCAAAGGCGTAGGGAATGGATTCCCAAAAGTTCAGTCCGTTGCTGCGCGCACTGTTGAAGTAAAGGTTGCCGTGATAGGGGTGGGCGAACAGGTTGGTGGTGAAGCAGTCGTTGTCCCACACGAAGCGGCGGAAGTTATTGCGGATGGTGTGGAAGTTGATATGAGCGAACTCCTCGTTCATCACAAAGCGGTTGAACGAGAAGACGAGCACGTTCACGCCCGTAGCCTCTGCCGCCGCTATCCACGGGTGTTTTTTGCCGGGCAGGGCGAAGCGGTCATCGTCGGTGTCTTCCACATAGCTGTCGCCCATTCGGGGTACGTCGTTGCTGCCCGTGCGGTGGTATGCCACGGACAGTCCGAGCTGGGCAATCAACTTGTTCTCGTAGCGCTTGTTGCCGCCGTAGAGCCGCGTGTCGCCATAGCCGATGGAGGCAAAGGCACCGAGCGTGCGGTTGATGCGGTAGTCTACGTTGGCGTGCGCCTGGAGCGAATACATGCGTTCGGGCTTGTCGGTGGAGTTTTCCTTGAAGGTTTCGATGTGGCTGAAGCCGATGTCGGCACTGAGCGACCAACGTTTGCTCAGGTTGAAATATTGTCCCAAGCGGTAGTAGAGCGCGCCCGAGAACTTCTTGTCGAGTCCCATATAGTGCGTGCCTACGCCGATGATGCTGTAGGTAGACTTGTTGCGGAAGCGTAGGGCGGTGTTCAGTTTCGACGTGTTGCCGCCGAAGAACAGTAAGTCTATCTGCGTCTTAGGGTTCACATTGATGAAACCGATTTTGCGGCCCACAGAGTCGCGTGTGTAGTTGAAGAGTCCGATCTGCACGCCCCTCGGGTGACTGACGGCGGCGTTGAGTATGCCCAGTTGCACGCCCGTGAGCGTGTCGGCGTAGTTGTACAGTCCGGCTTGCACGCCGCGCATGTTGGCAGTGCTTACATTGGCGCCAGCTGAGAGTTGTATGCCTTGCTTCACGCCCATGGCGATGTTGGAGATTGCTCCGATCTGCATGCCGCGCATCTTGAGGGTGCTCACGTTGCTGAAGGGAGCAATCTGCACGCCGTTGAGTTGGTTGGCGATGTTAGACACGCCGGCTATCTGGACGCCGTTGACCGTTTTGGCTGTGGCGTTGAGCAGGCCGCCGAGTTGCAGTCCGTTCACATCTCCGCCACTGACGGTGGCGAGTCCGCCGATGTTCACCCCATTCACGTCGCCTCGCGTGGCAGCAGTGAACAGACCGAGCTGAAAGCCGCGGAGCGTGTCGGTGGCGCTGAACAGACCGACGTTCATACTTGCTACCCGCATGGAGTCGGGCGTGGTGTGCACCGTCCCCACACCGATATTGGCGTATCGGGGAGCATGTTTCTTTTGTGCGAATGCCAGGAATGGCAGTGCCGCCATCAGGATGGCGAGGGCTGGGATGGCTTTTTTCATGGGCGTTGTTTATAGGGATGATTTATCCTAATCGCTTGCGTGTGTCTTCGAGGATGGTGAGCAGTTCGTCTACGGTCGAGGCACGCAGCATGGCGATGCGGGTCTGGCGGAAGTCGGGGATGCCCTTGAAGATGGGACTGGCGGCGAGATGGCGGCGTGTGTGCAGGATGCCGCGGTATTCGTCGATGCGCTCCACGTTGATGCGCAATTGCTCTTCAAGTACATCGAGTTTCCAGTTGAAGTCTATGGCTGGGTCGGGTTCCTTGCCATCGAGATGGTCGCGTATCTCCTTGAATATCCAAGGACGGCCGAAGGTGGCGCGTCCCACCATCACGGCATCTACGCCATAGCGATCGAAAGCCTCCTTGGCCTGTTCGGGCGTAGTGATATCACCATTGCCGATGATGGGGATGTGGATGCGTGGGTTTTTCTTGATCTCGCCAATCAGCGTCCAGTCGGCATCGCCCGTGTACATCTGTGAGCGGGTGCGTCCATGGATGGTGAGCGCCTCGATGCCGCAGTCCTGGAGTTGCTCTGCCAAATCGGTGATGATGAGGTTGTTGTGGTCCCAACCCAGGCGTGTCTTCACGGTCACGGGCGTGCTGACGGCCTTGACCACCTCGCGGGTGATGTCGAGCATCAACGGCACATTCTTCAGCATGCCTGCCCCGGCACCCTTGCCTGCCACCTTCTTCACGGGGCAACCGAAGTTGAGGTCAATCACGTCGGGGTGTGCCTGTTCCACAATCTTGGCAGCTTCGACCATCGACTCCACGTCGCGGCCGTAGATCTGTATGCCCACGGGGCGTTCCTCATCGCTGATGGTCAGTTTGCTGACCGTGCTCTTGATGGAGCGTACCAAAGCTTCCGCACTGACAAACTCGGTGTATACCATCGAGGCACCAAACCGCTTGCAGAGCATGCGGAAGCCGATGTCGGTCACGTCTTCCATCGGGGCGAGCACCACAGGGCGTTCGCCCAAGTCTATATTTCTGATTTTCATTGTTTCTGTCCTAAGGTTTTTCTACATATACAGGTGATACGTGCCGCCAGCCAATGCCTTGACCACTCCCTTCATCTCCATCTCGAAGAGCAAGGCGGTGAGCTTGCCCACGCCGATGCCGGTCTTGACGGAGAGGATGTTCACCTGCAGGTCGTTGGTTTTCGACAACGTGTCTACAATCTTCTGCTCTTCTGTCGACAGGGCAGGAAACAGTTGGCGTTCGATGCCACGGGCGTGAGCCTGTGCGAGCTGTGCGTCTTCTTCCCATCCCATGGCACGCACCAAGTCTGCCGCCGAAGTGATCAGTGCGGCTCCGTTCTCCCGTATCAAGTTGTTGCAACCGGCGGAGTAGGGGTCGGTGGTGCGTCCAGGCACGGCAAACACGTCGCGACCGTAGCCTTGGGAGATGCCGGCTGTGATGAGACCGCCGCCCTTGGCAGCCGATTCTACGAGGATGCAGCAGTCGGACATGCCCGCCACGATGCGGTTGCGGCGCACGAAGTTGATCTTGTCGGCGTTGGTGTGCGTCATGTGCTCGGTGAGCAGTCCGCCCTGACCGACCATTCTGTTGGCATCTTGGCGGTGGGCTGAGGGATAGAGCGTGTCGAGTCCGTGTGCCAGTACACCCACGGTCTCGTAGCCGTTGGCGAGGGCTTCGCGGTGGGCAATGATGTCCACGCCATAGGCGAGTCCGCTCACGATGAGCACCTTCGGGCACAACTGCTTCAGGTCGGCGGTGAAACGGCGGATGAAGTCCTCGCCGTAGGAGGTGCTCTTGCGTGTGCCCACGATGTTGATGATACGCCGTTGGTTCAGGTCAGCGGAGCCTTTGTAGTAGAGCACCAGCGGTGCATCATCACATTCGCGCAACCGCTGGGGATAGGCTTCGTCGTCCAGACAGAGCATCTGTATGCCGTGTTCTGCATTGTATTCATATTCGGCACGTGCCCTTTCGAGTGGAGCGTCAAGGGTGAGCAGGGCTTCCTGCAACCGTGGCGACGCATCGGGTAGCACCTCGTGGATATGCTTGCGGTGTTCCACGATGGTGGTGGCAGAACCGAGTTGGCGGTAAAGTTGCAGCAGTCCGGCAAGCCCGAAGAAGCTGATTCGGGCAAGTGCCATGGCATTGATGGTCTCGTTGTGTTCCATAGACTATTCCAGGAATGGGGCGAATGCGCGGTCGTAATCCTCGCTGATGCCCAGCCGACCGTCGATGAGACACACGATTTCCACATCGCTTTTCAGGCAGAGCCGTTCGTCTGCCTTGCGGAAGATGTTGTGGTGGAAGATGTAGCGCAGTCCTTTCTTCTCCAGAGCGAGGCGCGAGATGAAGTGGTCGTCGCAGCGCAGGGGCGTCTTGTATTGCAGACTCATGCGTGCCACCACGGCATCCACGCCTTTCTCGTGCATCTGGGCGAAGCTCACGCCGAGCGAGCGTAGGAAAAGGTGGCGCGTGTGCTCGGTGTAGTGCAGGTAGTTGGCGTTGTTCACGATGCCCTCGATGTCGCACTCGTAGTCGCGCACTTCCATTTCCGTTTCAAAGATATATTTCATGTCTATTCCGTTTGATGCTTGTTTCCGTTCTTGAGATATTCATAACCGAAGCGGCAGCGCAGGCAGTCGCGCCGGTCGCAGTATTCCTTCTTCAGTTGGATGAGCGCCTGACTGTCGCCCGCATTCTGTGCCGGCAGACCGCATGCCGCCCATGTGCGCACGATGGTGTTGTTCTCCGTTTTCAGTTGCTCCAGAAAGCGGAAGGCACGGTCGCACAGTTCTTCGCTCGACTTGTGCTTGCCATAGGCGAAGAGCATCGGCACGAGGGTGTTGATCATCAGCAGGTTGGTTGAGGTGGGCGAGAGATGCTTTTCGCGCTTCGTACTGGTCGAGCCGAAGGTGTAGTGCGTCTCCCAATAGGGGGTCACCTGGGTGTCGAAGAGCCGTTGGGCAGCTTCCATGGTCTTACATTCCACGAGTGCGCTGAGGCTCGCCTTGCGTTGGTGGTAGAGGTTGGCAATCTGCGAGATGCGTATGTGTGGGAAGTTCTGCGGGCGCAGGCGCAGGAAGCGCCACAGGGTGGCATCCACGGGACGCAGTCCGAACTTGTGTTGCAGGTAGCTGTATTCGTTGCGGAGTATTGTGAAATACCCCTCTTCCATCGCGTCTTTGCGGTAGAAGTCGGAGAGGGCGCTCTCGTTGAGCAGTCCTGCCTGCCCCATGAAAATGGCTTCCACCTGGAACAGGTCGTCGCGGTGATGATCTACGCAGTGGAGCGGTATGGTATATGCCCATTGCTCGAAAGCCTCGCCGTTGATGCCGAAGCCGAAATTGCGTGCCATGGTCACGAAGTAGGCTGCCTCCCACGAGCCGTCGCACCGCTTTACACGTTCTTCGATGGCGCGTGTCTTCTGCTCCAGACGCTCGGTCTGGAGGGCTGCCATCCAACTGTGCACCGTGATTCGCTGTAGGTCGGGGATAATCCTGTAGCATGGCGGATAGGATTCCGTGGAGCACAGCTCATGGTAGTGCGCCTCGATTTCGGGCGGCACGCTGAGTTGCATCTGTGGGGGACGTTTGCCATCGGCGGTTACCGCCTCGCTTTCCGTCGTACCGCATACGTGCAGGATGACGTTGTCGTAGCGCGGGTCGCGGTCGTGACCGTGAGAGAACCAGTCGGACGCATGGTCGTGTATCTCCACGTTGCCCACCCACATCGTGCCGCCGATCTTTATCTTGGCGTTGAAGAAGTCGGGTCCGGCGTTGGTGTTGTGCAGTCCGGGGTCTATCACCTCGACTGCCTCGCCTGCCGTGGTTTGCAGCGGGCGCAGTGGAAACATCTTGTGTTTCCAGATATAGTGGAGCAACTGTTCCATACGCGTCATTCGGTTTGTTCAGTCCAAAGGTACAACTATTTATCGGATATGGCGGCGTGTTGGCTCATTTATTTTCCAAGTAAACCTCTATAGCACACTTTTATAGAGATGCGGCGACAGCCCATCTGAGACATTAAGCGTAGTAGTCGACGCGTCCTCGCGTTGACCCAACGGCAGATGAAACGCATAAAAATGAAAGATATCTCCGCTGTAGGTATAGAATGTTTGTCAAGTTATTCCTCTGCGCTAAGGTCGACGCATCCCCGCGTCGACTACTATTTGTAGGGCATAAAAGCAAAACGGCAGAATGTACATTCGCACATTCTGCCGTTGGTAATATCCGTTTTTCGGAGTCTTACTTCTTCAAGAACTTCACAGTCTTGCCGTCAGCGTTCTTGATGATATAGAGTCCCGACTGGTTCATGTTGCTCACACGCTGTCCGTTGGCGTTATAGATGGCGCTCACGGTCTGGTTCTTCACTGTCTCTACCTTCTTGACGCCAGTTGCGCCACCAGTGATGTTGATGGTATAGGTGTTGGTCGTCTTGAGGTCGTTGGAAATCACAGTTATTGTGGCCTTTACGCCACCGTCAACACTCTCCAACTGCTTGGTGATGAAAGCACCCTGACCATCGGAAACTACGTTGATGTCGTCGGCGTTGATGTCACCTGTTGCTGTTGTGTTGTATTCAGTCTGGCCCTCAATGAGGGTGACGTCGTTGCCTTTCACGCTCATCGACTTCACACCTGCGTTGTAGATGAGGCGCACATCGTCGACGAGGATGCTGTCGTTGACTGATCCCATGCCTGCATCAGCATTGGTAGAGATGGTGGCAAGGATGGCGCGTGGGGTAGCGTTGTTTGCCTTGAAGTCATCGTAGTTGAAGGGGATGGTGATTTTCTTCCACTCTCCGTTTGTGCTCTCAATCTTTGCATTTCTCGCCTCACCCACGATGTTGGTGTAAGTGACCCCTGTGGGGGCAGGCTCATGGAATTCGGTACCGTCTGTGATAATGGCAGTAACCGTAGCATAGGGATGGTCTTTCGCTTTGTTGGGGTCGCCTTGTCCGAATATCATCCATACTTCCAACGAGTCGGGCATACCGTTCATTTTAGCATAGAACGGGTCGTTGTTGGCATCCACGTTTGTCTTGCTCATGTCCATCCATGCATAGTTGTTGTCTACATCTGTAGCTTTACTAGATCCTGTGTTCATACGACCTGTAGTGATGGTTCCGTTGGCAATAGCAATAATCGCGTTAAGTGCAAGTAATTTCACACTTTGCTTTCCTGTAGATCCAGGGCGTACTTGGTTGCTGATGAAGGTGTGGGGGCTAGAACCTGCCAAAGCTATGTATGTCTCATTTCCTGATGCGCTCATGAAAGAGTGCCAGGCGTTAGGCTCGTCGCTGGTGTATGTCTTTTTCCCATAAGTAAGCGTTGCAGTATGGAAGTCCTCAAATCCAGAGTTCGGGATTTGAAAGCCTTCTGTTGTGAAATCTACGCTTACTGTCATAATTCCAAGGTTGATATCGATGCTAGTTGCAAAGATGTTGTCTGTGAGGCGACCGGTCATGTCGATGGGCACTTCTTGGTCTACCATCATATATTCTCTGCCGTCGTCACCGTCCTTAATCGTCGTGTTGTCGTTGTATGAAAGCGTAGTAAGACCATCTACCGTGGTGTATTTCACGTTGTCGAGCTGGATGGTTCCTACAGCCATCGTCTCTCCGGCTAAGGTAATATCGAAGTTCTTCAGGGTCAGCGTATAGCTGTCACCCGACTTTTCGATGTTGATGTTAGCATCCTTCTCAACGGGTACACCGTTGACGTCAATTACCAAATGACCCGTGTAATCCTTTGCCATCATAGACAGGGAAGACACAGCCAGTGCTATTAAAGTAAAAATCTTCTTCATCTTTTTCCTTTCTGTTGTTATAAAGTCCTTTGTTATTTAAATTGATATATGATTCCTATCGTCCCATAGATGGGATAGAGGGATTGTTCGATGGTTTTGAAGTCCTTCTTGAATACGCCGGAAAGTCCCCAGGTAAGTTCGGCGAAGGCACCCCAGCGATGGGAGAAGTACCAATCGCAGCCAGCATCGAGCCCGAACTGCCATTTGCGCATATCGTCGGAGAAGTCGTAGGTACCTTGTGAACCCTCGTCTGTGCCCAACTCCACCTTGGGGCCTGTGGGGTCATCCTGACGCAGGTAGCCGTCGTAGGCAGCGCCACTGAAGTTCTTGGATGCCACGTAGGAGAAGTAAGGTCCGAATTTCAGTCGTACCTTTGAATTGACATCATAGGTGGCTTGCAGTGGCAGCGTGATCATCCACTGCTCCACATCGGTCTCCACATAGCCCGTGAACACACCTGCGAGACTTTCTCCGCCTTTGCGGATTTCCATGTGATAGTTCTTCACGCGGGCATCAGTCTTCATTCCCTTGTTCTCGAAGTGTAGTCCGCCCATCAGTCCCCAATTCTGCGGCAGCGCCAGGTAGGCGTCCAATCCGATGGTGACATTGCCCTTCAGCGTGTATTTCTCCAAGCTGCGGATGGTAGCAGGCATACCGATGGGGGCTGTGCCTCCCACGCTATAGCCGGCACGGGCATAATACTGCAAGTGGTCGAGAAAGCTGTCGCTCCATGCTTGCACCGAACAGGCGGCAAGCAATAGGATGGATAGTATGGTCTTTTTCATGTTTTATTCGGCTTTTGCGCAATCAATACTCAGTTCGTCAACCCATAGCGTGCTGCCCACGGCCCCCTCAAAGGTACCGCCGTCTACGCTCGAGGAGCAGACGATGGTCATGCTGTATCCGTAGTTGGCGAGTTTCTCAAGGTCTACTTCCTTGTTGTATACGAAGTCGATCGTGAAGTTCGTCCACTCGGGTGTGTTATCGATATCGGGCAGTTTGGCGAGGGCTACGATATTGCTGTTCGTCTGCACATCGTTGCCGTTGAGCACCACCTCATTGCCATCGGCATCGTGGTTGTCGTAGAAGACTGCATAAATCGTTCCATAGTCCTTGCGTCCGTCAAGAACTTGCTTATTTTTGTCGATGACCGTCGCACCGCGTTGGTATTTGTAATAACCGCTGAGTTTTGTCGGCTTTACATTGGTGGCGTTTCCGAACTGGGTAGCACCCATAGGGTCTTTCATTGCTTGGTCTACTACAAAAGTTCCGATGAACAAGTTTCCTGCCGCAATAGGCATACGGGCAGCTTGTCCAAAGGGGCCTGTATCACAGGTGGTTAGTTTTACACAGGCACCTTCCACGCCATTTTCGTCAGGAGTAGTCGGGTATTGGTCGGGTTTTGCAGAACCTTTGCTCTTGTTGAAGCCGCCATTTCCAGTATCCCAATTTCCCAATTCAGTGCCGCTTTCATCAAGGTCGCTCCACACATAATACTTGCCGACAGGCTTGTTCGTGTTCAGATGGTAATGCTCGAAACTGTATTTGATCACTTCCGGCGTGGTTGTGATGCGTGGCGTTACCGACACGACATAGCTCCGTTGCCATGCTTTGTCTTGCGAGGTGACGGTATAGGTGACGGTTTTGTTGTCGGAGAAGTCCTGGACGGAACCACTCTCAGGAGAGATGGTTGCGCCCTCTGTGATGCGGAAGCAAGGAGACAGGTGGGTAAGGTCGGTATTTCTTCTGACCTCGAACTTCACGTTGTCCTCAGTAGAGAACACTTTGACAAGCGTGTCGGTGACATTGAAAAACATCTCTGTCGGGTTGTCCGAATGAATATACGCCTCAGTGATATCGCACTCGGCGTTGAGCGGTTCTTCCTTGAAGCATGACGTCATCGTGAGACCGCAAAGAAGCGTTGCCGCAAATCCAAGATATTTCATAAAGAGCTATTCTGTAAGTAACTGCGTGCAAATTTACGGCAAAAACTTTTCTTATCCAAAAGTTTTTCTCCTTTCTTTCCCTTTTGTTCCTAAAACGGCTTATTTAGGAGATAGAAAGTAAAAAACGGAAGATAATTTTGCTCTGTTTATGTTTTTGCCGTATATTTGCACACATTATTATTAATAATAACAAGCAATATGAAGATAGCTTTGATTGGCTACGGCAAGATGGGCAAGATGATAGAGAAGATAGCCCGTGACCGCGGCCACGAGATTGTATGTGTGATAGACATTGATAACCAGGAGGACTTCGACAGCCCTCAGTTCGCGTCGGCAGACGTGGCTATCGAGTTCACGAACCCAACAGCCGCCTACGGAAACTATCTGCGCGCCTTCAAGCACAATGTGAAGGTGGTGTCGGGCTCTACGGGATGGATGAAAGAGCATGGTGATGAGGTGAGCCGCCTCTGCGACGAGGGCGGACAGACGCTCTTTTGGGCAAGCAATTTCTCGGTGGGTGTGGCGATATTCTCTGCCGTGAACCGCTATCTCGCCAAGATCATGAATCAGTTCCCGCAGTATGACGTGACGATGGAGGAAACACACCATATCCACAAGCTTGACGCACCGAGTGGCACCGCCATCACGCTTGCCGAGGAAATCATCAACGACATCGACCGCAAGGACAAATGGGTGAAGGGCGTGCAGCGCAACGCTGACGGCACTGTGGACGGCACGAACGATGTGGCTGCTGACGAACTGCCCATCGAGAGCATACGCCGCGACGAGGTACCGGGCATTCATACCATTGTCTACGACAGCGAGGCAGATAAGATCACCATCACCCACGATGCCCATTCGCGCCAGGGCTTTGCCATGGGTGCCGTGCTCGCCGCCGAATACACGAAGGAGCACGCCGGACTGCTGACCATCAGCGACATGTTTAAGTTCTAAGGAGAAACGATGATAGACAAGGAAAAGGAAAAACTGAATATGAAGGTGCAGTGGACCAAGTTCGCCGTGGTGACCGTGCTCTATCTCGCCTTCCTCGTGTGGGTGCAGAGCTGGCTCGGACTGGTTGTGCTCCCCTTTATCTATGATGCATACATATCGAAGAAGATCAAGTGGAAGTGGTGGATGTATGCCGAGCGTCCCGTGAAGTTCCTCATGAGTTGGGTCGACGCTTTGGTGTTCGCTTTGGTGGCAGTCTATTTCATCAACCTGTTCTTCTTCCAGAACTATGTGATACCGTCAAGTTCTTTGGAACGCTCGCTGCTCACGGGCGACTATCTCTTCGTGAGCAAGATGAGCTATGGACCGCGCATCCCCGAGACGCCGCTTACCATGCCCCTCACTCAGCACACCCTGCCCGTGGTCAACTGCAAGTCGTATATCGAATGGCCGCATTGGGACTATCGCCGTGTGAAAGGTTTCGGTAAGGTGCAACTCAACGACATCGTGGTGTTCAACTATCCTGCCGGCGACACGCTGTGCAGTGCCGACCGCTACCAGGCTGCAGACTATTACCAGATGGTCTACTCCTTCGGGCAGCAGCTTGACCAAAGCGGAGTCAATCCTGCCACGCTCAATCCGCTGCAACAGCGCGACTATTTCAACGGCGTCTATGCGCTCGGCAGACAGTATATCCAGCAGAATCCAGGCGAATACGGCGACATCATCAGCCGTCCAACCGACCGCAGAGAGAACTATGTGAAGCGCTGCGTGGGATTGCCCGGACAGACCCTACAAATCAAGAACCGCGTGGTCTATCTCGATGGTAAGGCAAACAAGGAACCTGACAACGTGCAGTATACCTACTACGTGAAGTTACGCCGTCCCATACCGGAAGACTTGATTGAGTCGCTCCACATCTCGGGCGAGAACCTGCAGATGCTCGGTGCCACCGCCACGCCGACCTCACCCGGCTATATGCCGCTCACCAAGACCATGGCTGAAGCACTTGCCAAGCGCAAGGATGTGGTGGAGAGCATCCGCATCAACACCGATTCGCCCACCGGCGAGACCTATCCGCTCAACGCTGTGACGGGTTGGACGCGCGACAACTACGGTCCCGTGTGGATTCCTGCCAAGGGACAGAGCATCACGCTCACGCTGACGAACCTACCCGTCTACGAACGCCCCATCAAAGTATATGAGGGCAACGACCTGCAGGTGAAGAACGGCAAAATCTATATCAACGGCAAACAGACCAACCGCTATACGTTCAAGATGGACTACTATTGGATGATGGGTGACAACCGCCACAACTCTGCCGACTCCCGCTACTGGGGCTTCGTGCCGGAAGACCACATCGTAGGCAAGCCGCTTTTCATCTGGTATTCAAGTGATCCCGACCGTAAGGGATTCGGAGGCGTACGCTGGAGTCGCATCTTCAAGTGGGTGGACAATATCAAGTAATCGAGTGGGAAATGGCGCCAAGTTCATCTCCACGCTCCTGACAGCGGCAGTCATGGTGCTGCTTTTCAAGGGGCTGGCGTTCACCGTATATTCTGTGCCCGCACCAGGTATCGACTCCCGGCTGCTGCAAGGCGACAGGGTGGTGGTGAATAGGTGGAGTTATGGACTGCGCTCCGGCAACGACCGGATGTTCCGCTACGTCCGGCTTGTGCCTCACGCCATCGAGCGTGGCGACCTCGTAGCGTTTAACCCGCCTGCCGACAGTGTGCTCAATCATTGGTCGCGCCATGTGTGCTTGGGTAGGGTAGAGGCGGTGCCAGGCGACACTATCAAGGTGAGCAACACCGATTATGCCATCCCCCGCCGGTTGATAGACTGCCCCCTATTGGGCGAGAAATACTATCTGATCACTTCTTCGGTTGCCGGTCAACGTTGGCTTGTGGCGGAGAAATATATTATCGGCCGTGCTTTCCTTGTGCTCTATAGCAAGGAAAGTACGACCCGTTTCTATGGCGGCTTTAGGAAAGACCGCACTTTCATGTTGATAAAATGACCCGAGCATTACTCTCTACCACTTATTTCGGTCCCGTGCAATGGTATCAGAAACTCTTTCGCCACAATCAGGTGACGATAGAAGCGTGCGATCATTTCGTGAAACAGACCTACCGCAACCGTTGTGTCATCGCCACAGCCAACGGCACGCAGGCGCTGACTGTGCCCATCGAACATGCCGACGGAGCGGCTCTGATGCGAGACATCCGCCTTTCCGACCATGGCAACTGGCGACATCTGCACTGGAATGCCCTCGTCAGTGCTTATGGTGAGTCGCCGTTCTTTGAATATTATGCCGATGATATCCGTCCCTTTTTCGAGAAGAGGTGGACGTTTCTGTGGGACTACAACATGGAGATCACCCGGAAGATATGTGAGCTCCTTGATATTGAGTCGCAAATCACATGCTCTGATCACTATGAAAAGGCGGACGAGGTAGCAGACGTGGACGATTTTCGCGAGGTGATACGTCCCAAGAAACCCTTGCCCGACAGTGACTTCACGCCCCGTGAATACTATCAAGTTTATGGCCAGCGCACCGGTTTCTTACCCAATATGAGTGTGCTCGACCTACTTTTCAACATGGGCAATGAGTCTGTGTTCTATCTTTAAGAGTGTTAAAGCTGAAAGAAATATAAGGCAAAGTGGTGCTTCTTGACGAATATTACTTATATTTGCGACCGAAATCATTAACTTTTAAATCAGAAAGCTATGTACAGCAAGACATTGAAGTCCGCCTTGGCACTGATGGTGGCAAGCGTTATGTTTAGTTCGTGTGTGGGCTCCTTCAGCCTTTTCAACAAGTTGGCTAAGTGGAACAAGGGCGCCACACGCTATAAACTGCTCAACGAATTGATATTCCTGGTAATCTCTCCCGCTTATGCCGTGTGCGGCGTGGTCGACCTCTTCGTGCTCAACACCATTGAATTCTGGAGTGGCAACAATCCCATGGCAGCCAATGTGGGCAAAACCGTGAAGGTGAAAGGTGACGACGGACAGAACTACAGCGTGAAATATCTCGCTGACGGCTACGAGGTGACTCGTCCAACAGGTGAAGTGTTCTATTTCCTCTATGACCAGAAGGCAGACACATGGTCTATGGTGGAGAACGGAGAGAAGACAGAACTGTTCAAGTTCAACCACAACGGCACTGTGAAAATGACTTTGCCTACAGGAAAGAAGATGGATGTGGCTCTCGACGAGGGCGGCAAATTCCAACTCCGCACTGCTATGGCAGGTGACACCTATTTCATGGCAGCACGATAGAAAAGACATATTATAATATGCAAGAAGGAGAGGCGCGATGTCCTCTCCTTCTTGCATATATGCTTGTTCGGTTATCTGTAGATCAGCGTGGTTAACTTCTCTGGAGTGAAGATTTCCCTTGCCACCTCTTGTATCTGTGGTGCGGTAATCCCGTCGATGTGCTTATATAAAGAGGTGATGTCTTTCTGCCAACCGTAGTGGAGAAAACTCTTGCCAAAGTCGAGGGCAAAGTTCTCCCGGTTGTCACATGCCACACCGATTTGTCCCTTAATCTGACGTTTTGCAGCTTTCAACTGTGCGTCGGAGAGTGGTTGTTCCATCAACTTGTCCAGTTCGTGGCGAACCAGATGCAGGCAACGTTTCACATCCTTGGGGTCGCAGCCGAAGTAGATGTTCCATATGCCTGTGTCAGAATGGCTCATCATGGTGCTGTCTACCGAATACACCAATCCGTGGCGCTCGCGCAACGACAGGTTCAAGCGTGTGTTCATGCTGGGACCTCCCAGAATGTTGTTCAGCAGATGGAGTGCGATGCGCTTGTTATCGTACACGTTGTATGCCCGATTGCCCAGCATCACGTGCGCCTGATGCGTGTTCTTGTTGATTTCTACCGTTTGTGGATGATAGTCCGAAATAGTGGACATTGCCGATGAAACCGACAAATCCTCAAGGTTGGGCATGCTGCTGCCGAAGTCAGACGTAGCCTTCTCAAGCATTCTGACGAGTCGCTTGAAATCGATATCCCCATAGGCAAAGAAGATAGCGTTGTCCGGTCGGTAATATTGGCGGGTGAAGCGGAGCGCATCCGCCTGCCCATATGTGCGCAGTTGATCTGCGTCGCCGAGTATCTTATGCCCTAAGGCGTGTCCTTTGAACACCAGATCCTCGAAGTCATCGTAGATTAGTTCGGCGGGATTGTCGTTGTATATCTCGATTTCATCGCATATCACCTCCACCTCTTTGTCGAGTTCCTGCTGCGGATAGACACTGTGGAACACGATGTCGGTGAGCAGATCCACTGCTTTGGGCAAGTGCTCATGCAGTATGGCGGCATAGTATACCGTGTCTTCCTTGTTGGTGTAGGCATTCAATTCGCCGCCTACCCGCTCCAGACAGTTGATGATTTGAATGGCTTTGCGTCGTTCGGTGCCTTTGAAGGTGGCGTGCTCGCAATAGTGAGCGATGCCCTCCTGTTCGCGGCTTTCATCTCGCGAGCCTGCATTGATCTCGTAGCCGCAGTAGACCACAGGTGACGCCGATGGCAAATGAATGATGCGTAATCCGTTGGGCAGCGTAATCGCGTTGTAGTTCATATATCGTTTTGTGAAGTTCTGCTTAGTGTGCTGCGGCAGAGAGAATGGCACGTAGTTGTTTGCACGCTTCGTCGCTCACGCCACATTCCTTGAAGTACTTTTGGGCGGCTTCCTGCAATTCTTCTTTCCCGATACTGGTGACATCGATTTTCTCCCAGTCGATATTCTTGAAGTCCTGAAGCGCATCTTCGTGGCACAACAGCCATATCATACGGTCGATAGACATCTCTTCGCGCAGTTGGTACGACTTTCCTCCCTTTTCGATGTGATAGAAGTTGAGCATCGTTTCCATATAGTCATTCCTTAGTTCGCTGACGTCTGCCCCCATAAACGCTTCAAACAGCATGGACACAAATCCGCAGCGGTCTTTCCCCTCGTTGCAGTGGATGAGGAAGGGCGCTTTTCTGGCGATCATAAACTTGACCACTTCGCCCATCTTCGCCTTGAACCCATCGCCAAAACAATTGGCTGACAAGCCGCAGGCAATGGTATTACCTTCCTTGAACAGTTGTGGGCAGTAGGTGGAGGCATAGTTTGCCGTGCCCATATATTTCTCAATTGCCTCTGGGGTGTCGGCGAGGTCTATTTCCGCTTGGATGCCAGTTTCACGGGCAAGACTGTCCACGACGCTGTAGCGCCCCTCATTCTTGGCGCAGTTGAGCGGATTGCTCGAACGGTAAAGGATGCCTGCACCCATACCTGTTGTGGTGATCATGCGGAAGTTGGCATATTGTTCTGCGGTCTCGCCGGGGCGCCGTTCCACGGGATAGGTGGATTTGAGGAGTTCGTATAGTTCTTTGTATCCGCCTTTCTGTGTCAGCGTGATTGTCACTTTGTCTCCCTCTTTTCCACCTAAGTAGGCGTGGAAATCACCGCCGAGCAGGCCGAATCCGTAATCCGTTCCCAAGGCATTATAGTCCACATAGGTGGGCTCAAAGATTCCACATTCGTTGAACGACGTGAGGAATGGGATGCTGTTGATGTCGATGTCATCGCCGATTTTGGCATGTATCAAATCTGCATACTCAAAGCCTTTCTCCTTCATCTCTTGGGGTGTGAAACTGGTGACAATCTGCCCATAACTATTGATTTGGGCGACATGTCCTGAAATCTCGGGAATGGAATCATTGCTGCCGTCTTCATGATTACTGCATGCAGACAGCACTGCTGCCGACAGAGCTAATAAGAACACTGTTCTTTTCATAGTCGTTTACTTGTGTTTGTGCTGCAAAAGTAGCAAATATCAGAGTAACAAAAGATGGTTTTCATACTTTTCTATTCTTTTCGTGGAAAGAAATACCCATAGAAAGTAGGATAATGCTGTGGCCATGTGGCGTGAAATGAATATATTTGCAGGCAGATAGAAACCATTAACCAATTTATCGATATGATGAACAAGAAGTTTTTCTCGTTGACCTTATGCCTGCTGGCGACTGCCTGTTGGGCGAAAGGCGTTGATTTCTTCCCGAAAGACAAAGCCGTGGGCGTGAATGTCGACACGCGGCTCGTGCTCAATTTCACTGCACAACCCAAGGTGGGACAGAGCGGATGGATACGTGTTTACGATGTCGACACGGGATTGGCGGTCGACAGCCTTGACCTCAGCCTTCCGGCGGGCCCCACCGAGAGTCAGCCGCGCTTGGCATCCGCAGTCTATACGCCCGTACCCTACAACTATTCGCCGCATCGCTACACCAACCGCAATATGAAACCCGGCACGGCTTCGGGGGTGAACAAGCCCGACTCGGGGCGCTATCAATTGAACATTATCGGCGGTTTTATCGATGGCTTCCACTTCCATCCCGTGCTTGTACGGGGTAACCAGGCGGTAGTTTATCTGCACAACAACGTGCTTGACTACGGCCATCGGTATGCCGTCACCATAGACCGTGGTGCCATCCAGAGTGCCGACGGCAAGTTCAAGGGCGTGTGCAAGGGCGAATGGGTCTTTGACGTGAAGGGCGAGGAACCCAGTCCTATCGACAGAGTGCTGACGGTGAACGCTGATGGAACGGGCGATTTCTCCACTGTGCAGGGGGCGATGGACTGTATTCCCGACAATATCGTCGACCCGACACAGGCGTGGACGGTCAAGGTAAAGAACGGTGATTACGAGGAAATTGTCTACTTCCGCAACAAGCAATATGTGAACCTGCAGGGCGAATCGCGCGATGGTGTGGTGGTCCACTATGCCAACAACGAGGTGTTTAACCCTCATCCGCTCGACCTCAAGACCAACGAGTGGCCCGGCACATTCCCCTCGCGCCGTGCCGCTTTCGCTATAGACAACTGCAGATACATTACGGTGAGCGACATGACCATCAAGACGGACCTCACAGGACAAGCAGAGGGACTACTCGTGAACGGTAGTCACAACACCTTCAGCAATGTGCATATTGTCGGTTCGGGCGATGCACTGCAGACCAACGGCAGTGCCTACTATCTCAATTGTGCGATCGACGGCGGTGGAGACACCGTGCTGGGACGCGGTCCTGCCTTCTTCGAGAACTGCACCTTGCGCAGTCAGGGCGCCTTCATGTGGATTAGAAATACCAATGCCAACCATGGTGACGTGTTCCTCAACTGCTCGTTCGAGGGCTTGGGTGACGACACCGAACTGGCGCGTTCGCCTGTGAACAAAGGGGTGGGCTATCCTTATGCCGAGGCGGTGCTCATCAACTGCCGTTTGAAAAACATCGCGCCATGCGGATGGAAGAGTATCGAGGGCGATGCCACCTATGTGCGCTTCTTGGAATACAACAGTCGCGACTTCAATGGTAATCCCGTGGATGTGAGTCGTCGTCATCCCGTTTCGCGTCAGTTGGATGTGCAGAAAGACAAAGGTTTGATAGACAGCTATTCTAACAGAGCGTACGTGCTGGGGTGGTAAACCTCATTGGCATACTCACGGCAGGCGGCAAAGATAAAAACGCAAAAAAGGTTTTTGTTCCTTTGCCGTTTGCTTTTTCTTGCTTACATTTGCAATAACAAACATACAGACAAATGCGCAAGGTTATAGGTATTGGCGAGACCATTCTCGACATCATTTTCAAGCACGAACAACCTGTGGGTGCCGTGCCAGGAGGTTCTACATTCAACTGCATCATCTCGCTCGGCCGTTCGGGCGTCGATACCACGTTCATCAGCGAGACCGGCAACGATCGCGTGGGCAGACATATCATCAACTTCCTGGAGACCAATGGTGTGAATGCAGCTAATGTCAGCGTCTTTCCTGAAAGCAAGTCGCCCGTATCCTTGGCATTCCTCGACGACGACAACAATGCCGAATACATATTTTATAAAGACCATCCCCACGACCAGCTCGACTTCTCCTATCCCGACATCCAACCCAACGACATCGTGGTGTTCGGCTCCTATTATGCGGTTAATCCCGTGATACGTCCACAGGTGGTGGGTCTGCTCGACTATGCCCGCAATCACGGAGCCATCATCTACTATGATGTGAACTTCCGCCCGTCGCACCGCAGTGAGGTGATGCGGGTTACACCCAACTACTTGGAAAATCTGGAGTATGCTGACATCGTGCGTGGTAGCCGTGAAGACTTTGAGGTGCTCTACAAGATGGAAGACCCCGACCGCGTCTATACCGCCGAAATATCGTTCTATTGCAAGAAGTTTATTTATACGCAGGGCGGCGATTCCGTGGTGTTGCGTGCCGAGAATGGTTACAGAAAGGAGTATCCTGTGTTGCAGACCTCTACGGTGAGCACTATCGGAGCGGGCGACAATTTCAACGCCGGCTTCATCTTCGGACTCCTAAAATATGGCATCACCCGTGCCGACATAGAGCGCGGACTCACCGAGCAGCAGTGGAACGACGTGATGGCGTGCGCACAGCGGTATGCCGCCGAGTGCTGCAAGGATATATACAACTACGTCTCACCAGAATTCGGCAAGAAAATGGCTGGAGAGCTGGTAGCAGAATAGTCTGGCTATTCTGGAAATCATGATTTTTAGGTATTGTGGCATAGAATCTATTGGTGTAATTTTGCAGCCGTGAATTCAGGCGATGACTTACAAACAAAATTACATATAGTATCATTATGAACAAAATCCTTAAGAGTTGTGGCATCCTGATGTTGATGCTCACTGTTTTCATCACTTCATCATGTAGTAACGACGACGACAAAGACAGCACACCCGCATGGGAGAGCCTTGCTGGAGAATACGCTGGCTGGACAAGTGGTTCGTTTCAGTATTCTTCCACTCCTGTGGCTACCGACAACGAGAAACTCACCATCGCAGTGAGCGACGGAAAGATGAGCCTCCAGCTTGCGTCTGACACATGGGGCACTGCCATGGTCAGCAATGTGACCATCACTGAACAGGGCAATGAATACAAACTCGCAGGTTCCGGTTCTACTTCACTCAGCAGTCATGGTGGACAGACCAATACGTATGAGTGCACCTTGGATGGCACCATCAGCAAGGACAAGAAGACAGTGAACTTGACATTCACTTATGCAGGGCTGATGGGCGGCACCACTGTAACGTTCGCTCTTGGCGAAGCTCCCGCTGCAATGCTTGTGGCAGGCTCATATTCTGGTTGGACCAAGGGTGATTGTCAGTATTTCAAGAACCAGACGCAGAACGGCGAGAAGGTGGCAATCACTAGCAATGAAGACGGGACGGCAGACGTGAAGCTTACCTCCCAGATGTGGGGTGAGACAACCATCTCTGCTGTCAAGGTAGAGAAAACCACAGATGGTTTCACCCTCAGTGGTTCCGGCAAGTTTTCCATGAGCATGGGTAGTACAGCCAAGGAATACGACTGTACCCTCACGGGTACGATTTCCTCCGACAAGGACACCTATAGCATCGTCTTTACCCTGCCTTCTGTGATGGGCGGACTCACCATCACATTCGCACAGGGCGAGGCTCCGAGCGCAGAATAAATGACATCATTTGAGTAGTGGAGGTTACCTGCCTCTGCTACTTTTTATTCTTATACTCCATGTTCAAGAAAATCTCCCACATCAGTAAACTTACAGCATGTTTAGGGATGGCGGCCATGTTGCTACTGTCCCTTTCTTCTTGCGACGGCATCTATGACGATCCTTCGGAGTTGCCTTCGGACGATGACAAGGCAAACAGCTATACCAATGTCGACGCAACATCCTACACTACTTGGGTGTATCTTAATCTCGCCGACGGGTCGCAGACACCGCTCGCTTACGACAACACCGCTGATATCCCTGCCGACTGGACCATCGCGCTCCACCGCTATGATGTCAAGACCAATTCGGGTAGTGCTTACCGCACCAGCTACACATCGCTTGATGAAGTGAAGACCGCTGTCAGCAAGGGCACGTTCCCCATGCCCGACGCATCGGAGTTCACCCAGGACGAGTTGTCGAAGATTACCGTTGACATGTCGCACATGATGGACGGCTACATTGACTATGCCGAAGCCAACATCAATAAGGTGATTGGCAAGTGGTTGAACGTCGACACGTCGTCGATGCCGCCCGACTACACCATGGATAGCAACGTCTATCTCGTGCGCACGAAAGACGGTGACGTGTATGCCATCCAGTTTACAGGTTATTCCAACCCCTACAAGAGCAACACGAAAGGATACATATCATTAGATTATGACAAGATAAAGTAAACGACATTCATGAACAAGATATTCATTTCCGTCCTTTTGGCGATTGCAGCCTCTTCGGCATTCGCTTCGCCCCACACCATCCGCGGCCGCGTGACCACCGCCGACGGCGAGGCACTTCCTTACGCCTATGTCCGCGTAGAGGGTAAGCAATATGCTACACAGGCAGACAAGAATGGCTACTACACGCTGCAACTGCCCGAAGGCCAATACGAACTGAAGGCCAACCTGCTGGGCTATCAACCCTTGTCGAAGCGCATCAAGGCTACAGCCGACTCCAAGGTGGACTTTTCGCTCACTGAGGATATGATTAACCTGCATACCGTTACCGTGACGGGCACCCGCACCCCGAAGTTGCTTGAGAATACACCCGTGGTGACGCAGATTATCACTGCCGAAGATATTGCCAAGATCGATGCCACCAATATCAAGGACGTGCTCCTGACCGAACTGCCCGGTCTGGAGTTCACCCTCTCGATGAACCAGCAGGTGTCGCTCAACATGCAGGGACTGGGCGGCATGTCCATTCTCTTCCTCGTCGACGGCGAACGCATGGCGGGCGAGACGCTCGACAACATCGACTTCCAACGCATCTCCACCGACAACATTGAGCGCATCGAGATTGTCAAAGGTGCCGCATCGGCACTCTACGGCTCCAACTCTGTGGGTGCCGTGATCAATATTATCACCAAGAAGGCAAGTGAACCGTGGTCGCTCAACCTCAACACCCACTTTGGTTCGAAATACAACGAGCAACGCCATGGTGGTGCCCTCGGCATCCGATCGGGCAAGTGGAACTCGCTGACTAACGTGCAGACCGACGGCACGCACTCCTACACGCTCAACGGCAAGCAGGAAGGCAATCAGATGACCGTGTACGGCACACGCCAGTGGAACTTCAAGGAGAAATTGTCCTACCAGTTCAACGACCATACGTTGCTCACTGGACGTGCTGGCTACTATTTTCACGAGCGCAACTCGTCGGCGATAGCCACCGACCGCGCACGCGACTTCAGCGGCGGACTGCGCTTCCAGACCACGCTCGCCGACAAAAACCAGCTCGACATCAGCTACTCGTTCGATCGCTACGACAAGAGCGATTACTATAAACAGATCAAGAAAGACTTCATCGACTATAAGAACGTGCAGAACTCTCTGCGCGCCCTCTATACCTACCACCTGCAGGACGACCTTGCCCTCACCGTGGGCGGTGATGCGATGATAGACTATTTGATGACCTATCAGTTTACCGATGATGGTAACCGCAAGCAGTACACTGCCGACGGCTTCGCCCAAGCCGACTGGACCCTGTCGAAAAACTGGAACATCGTGGCGGGTGCACGTGCCGACTATTTCTCTAAGACCGGGTGGAAGGTGACCCCGAAGCTCGCTGCCATGTACCACACCGGACATCTCAACGTCCGCGGTTCCTATTCTGGCGGTTTCCGTGCGCCTACGCTTAAAGAGATGTATATGGACTTCAATATGGCCAACATCTTCAATATCTATGGTAATCCCAGTCTCGGTGCCGAGAATTCCCACTCGTTCGCCCTCTCCACCGAATATGCCAAGAGCCGCTATTCGTTCACCGCCACGGGCTACTACAACATCGTGAACAACGAGATTACAACTATCTGGGACAAGAGTCTGGAGAATGGCAAGGGCGCAATGGTCTATCAGAACATCGATGGACGCAACCTCCTCGGTGTCGACGTGTCGCTCATGGTTCGCTATCCGTGCGGCATCGGCGGGAAGGTCTCTTATTCCTTCTTCCACGAATACACCCGCAATGGAAAACCCAACACCTCGGACACCCGTCCTCACTCGGTGACGGCACGCCTCGACTACCACAAGACGTTGCGCAACTATGAGATAGATGCCGCCCTCACTGGTCGCTATCTGTCTCCCTCCCACTACTACGAGTTGGAGTCCGGACAATATGACACCTATGTGGAGGCCTCGTCTTCCGCCTATTCTATCTGGAAGTTCACGCTCACGCAGCGCTTCTTCCAGGCGTGGAGACTCATCCTCTCTGCCGACAACATCTTCAACTACCGGCCGAAGACCTATGCCTACAACTCACCGCTCAATGGCGGCACGTCGTTCACTATCGGGGCTTCGGTAGACGTAGAGCAGATATTCAAGAAAAAATAGAGAAGATATACAAAAAACATGAAAGCAACAAACATTATGATGAAACTAAAGGCCGTGCGCTGGACCCGCCGCCGCATTCTCGCAGCTGTGGGCTGCGTCATGCTGCTCGTGGGACTTGTGGAATTCTATTCCATCTGGCTCAGTCGCACGAAGATTGCCTTTGTCAACTTCCAACCCATCTCGCTGCAGGGGTTCTCGCATGCCAACGACAACCCGATGATCTCGCTTAGTGACGTGTCTGTCAAGGATATCGAGAAGCTTGGCAACTACGATATCGTGTTCGTTAACGGCATGGGACTCAACATCACTGCCGAGCAGCGCGACTACATCAAAAGGCTTGCCGAGGGTGGAAAACCCGTGTACACCACGATGGCGACCAACCCCGACAACAACATTTCCAATCTCACCACCAGTGAACTGGTCATGGTGCAGGAATACATGATGTATGGTGGCAAGAAGAACTATCGTTCACTGTTGTCGTTTATCCGCCACAACATCGATGGCAAGATCATCTTCACCGGCAAGGCGGAGAAACCGCGCAGCAAGCCCAACGACTATCTTTACTATCCTGCCGAGAACGGCTCCGACGACGAACATGAATTCTTGTCGGTAGCAGACTATGAGCAGTTCATGCGCAAGAACGGACTGTGGCACAACGCGGCGCAGAAGATCATCGTCACCGGACAGATTACCAACCCGTCGGACCTCATTCTTGCCCTAGCCAAGACGGGCAAGTACAATGTCTATCCCATCGCTTCGGTGACCAAATTGCAGGACTATGCGGAAAAGATACGTCCCGCAGCCATCATCAACCTTGCTCACGGCCGCTTGGGCGACGATATGGTGGCATGGTTGAAACAGACCAATACTTTGCTCTTTGACCCGCTGACCATCAACGACCTGAAAGAAAACTGGGAGGCAGATAAGCTCGGCATGGCTGGTGGATTCATGTCGCAGAGCGTGGTGATGCCCGAGATTGATGGCGCCATACGCACGACGGCTCTCTTCGCCCAGCGCAAGGACAAGAATGGACTGTTGCAGCCCTATGCCATTCCAGAGCGTCTGACTACGTTCATGCAGACACTCGACCACTACATGGCACTGCGCACCAAGCCAAATGCCGAGAAACGTGTGGCGGTGGTCTATTTCAAGGGCCCCGGTCAGGCAGCACTCGTGGCAAGCGGCATGGATGTGGTGCCGTCGCTCTACAACATGCTCATCCGACTGAAAGCTGAAGGATACAACGTGGCGGGTCTTCCTGCCTCCGTTTCTGAGTTCGCTGCACAGATCAAACAGCGCGGCATGCTGTTTAACGCTTTCGCGGCGGGTGATGCCGAGAAGTTCATGAAGACGGGTCATCCCCAACTCATCACCAAGAAGCAGTATGACGCCTGGACGGCACTTTCGCTTCGCAAGGACAAGGCCGCAGAGGTGGACAAGATGTTCGGACCATTCCCCGGTGATGACAACCTGCTAAAGACTGCAGATGGGTGTCTCGCCTTTGCCTGCATCCGATATGGCAATGTGGTCCTGCTTCCCCAACCGAGAGCCGGTGAGGGCAAGGACGAATTCAAGACCGTGCACGGCACCGACCAATGCCCGCCGCACTCCTACATAGCTCCCTATCTTTGGATTCAGCACGGCTTCAAAGCTGACGCCATGATACATTTCGGCACACATGGTTCCTTGGAGTTTACGCCGCGCAAGCAGGTGGCACTGTCCAACGAGGACTGGTCCGACCGGCTTGTGGGTGCCCTTCCGCATTTCTATGTCTATACCATCGATAACGTGGGCGAGGGCGTCATTGCCAAGCGCCGTTCGTATGCCGATCTCATCAGTTATCTCACCCCGCCGTTCCATGAGAGCGGACTGCGCGATACTTATCAGCAACTTTCAAAGAAAATCCGTGACTTCGATGCTGCCAAAGGAGACAAACAGCAGTTGCGCAAGGATATCAAGACACTCGCCGTGAAGCTTGACCTCTGCAAAGATCTGCGTCTCGACACCAACCTCTCGAAGCCACTTTCCGACGATGATATTGCCCAGATAGAGAGCTATGCCGAGGAGATTACCAACGAGAAGGTGACCGGCACTCCCTATACGATGGGCGTTCCCTATGCTGACGAGGATATCCGCACTTCGGTATATGCCATGACCACTGACCCGATAGCCTACTGCCGCTATAACCTCGACCGCATGAAAGGAAAGGTGGGCAAGCTCGGCAAGGCCGCGTTCAACGACCGTTATCTGAATGTTGCCAAGCAGACTGTGGCGCACCTCTATGGTAACCCGTCGGGCGTCAACGACCAGATGATCTGCAACATTGCGGGTATCAGCGAGGCTGAACTACGCAAATCGCGCGAGGTCATGGCATGGAAAAACGCTCCAAAGGGCATGCTTGCCATGATGATGGCGATGTCGAAGAAGGAGAAAGAAGGAAAGAAAGCCAGCAAGGGCGGCATGGCAGAGATGATGGGCAAGATGGCAACGGCATCCAACGAGGTGCCCGAGGCGAAGAACAGTCCCATCGCCAAGTTTATGCGCTACCAGACGAGAAAGATGCTTGCCAAGGGTGATCCCTCGCAGATGATAGAGGTGGCACGCAAGATGGGTGCACCCGAAGCCGCTTTGAAAAAGATGAGTGCCGCAATGAACAAGAATAGGTCAGGTGGCATGGGCATGATGGGGGGCTCGTCGAAACCGAAATACAACCGTCAGGAAGTGGAGTTGGCTGAGGCAATCAGTCAAGTGGAAGCGGCACTGAAGAATGTGGGCGTCTACCGCCAGATGCTGCACGACTGCCCGCAGGCTGAGTTGGGGTCGATCTGCAATGCCTTGAAGGGCGGCTACACGGCACCGTCACCCGGCGGCGATCCGATTGTGAACCCCAACACTTTGCCCACAGGTCGCAACCTATTTGCCATCAATGCCGAGGAGACTCCTACGGAGGATGCTTGGGAGAAGGGTGTGGCACTCGCCAAGTCGACCATCGCCGACTATCAGAAGGCGCATAAGGGAGCCTATCCGCGCAAGGTGAGCTACACGCTGTGGTCGGGAGAGTTTATCCAGACGGGTGGTGCTACCATCGCCCAGGTGCTCTACATGCTTGGCGTGGAACCCGTGCGCGACCGCTTCGGACGTGTCAATGATCTGAAGCTCATTCCATCGAAGGATTTGGGTCGTCCGCGCATAGATGTAGTGGTGCAGACCTCTGGTCAGTTGCGTGACCTTGCTGCCTCGCGCCTGTTCCTCATCAATCGTGCCGTGCAGATGGCGGCAGCAGCCTCTGGTGACAAGTACGGCAACATGGTGAAAGACGGTGTCGACGAGTCAGAGCGCTATCTCATCGACAAGGGTGTTCCGCCAGCCGAGGCGCGCGAAATCTCCAAATACCGCGTGTTCGGTGGCGTGCAAGGAGGCTACGGCACCGGCATCCAGAGTATGGTGGAGAAGGGTGATGCTTGGGACAATGACAAGCAGATTGCCGATCAGTATATCAAGAATATGGGCGCGTTCTATGGCGACCAGGAGCATTGGGAGGCTTATGCCGATGATGCCTTCGGTGCTGCGTTGACCCGCACCGACGTGGTGATGCAGCCCCGACAGAATAACACGTGGGGCGCATTGAGCCTCGATCATGTGTATGAGTTCATGGGCGGCATGAACCTCGCTGTTCGCCAGGTGACGGGCAAGGATCCCGAAGCCTACTTCGCCGACTACCGCAACCGCAACGACTACCGCGTGCAGGACTCCAAGGAGGCGATTGCAGTGGAGGCGCGTACCAAGTTGTTCAACGAAAAGTATGTGAAGGAAGCCCTTAAGGGCGGTGCTACGTCTACCAATGGTTTGGCGGAGATGGTGCGCAACACCTATGGATGGAACGTGATGAAGCCGAAGGCCATCTCGAAAGACATGTGGAACGAAATCTACGATGTGTATGTGAAGGACAAGTATAATCTTGGCGTGCACGAGAAGATTGGCGCCACCAACCCTGCTGCCATGCAGGAAATTACTTCCACCATGATGGAGACGGCACGCAAGGGCTACTGGAAGGCTTCGCCCGAACAGCTCAAGGAAATTGCCAAGGTGCACACCGAGTTCACCCGGAAGTATGGTGCGAGCGGATCTGCGTTCGAAGGTGCCAACCGCAAGTTGCAGGATTTCATCGCAGACAAGGCAGACAAGGCTGATGCCCAGACCTACCGTCAGGATATGCGCCGCCAGCAGCAGACCGTGGCAGACCAGAGTCAGAAGGGTATGGTGATGAAGAAGCAGACCGTGCAGAACGAGGAGCAGATGGAAAAATCGGGCTTCAACGGGCTGTATGTCGTGGTTATCGTGCTTGTGGTGTTCGTGGCGCTCGCAATCGTCATCCGCAACAAACGCAAGAAACTCTAAGCTGACAATATGGAAATATTAATCTATACGCTGATTGTCTTCATCCTCCTGAGCTGCGCCTTCAAGCTCAGCCAGTGGGGGTGGACGGCGCGGATCATATTTGGCGCACTGCTTGCCGCCTTTGTGGTGTGGAGTGAGCAGTATGCCGTGCAACAGTCGAAGACACAGCTTGCCGACTATCTCGCCAACGTCACCGCCCTACAGAACATGGCGGTGGTGGTGACCGTCGACTCGGTGTTTTGCTTCGGCTATGCTTTCTGCCATTTCCAGGACATGTATGACATGAAGCAGCGCAAGTGGTGGCTCACCATCCTGAAATGGTATCCCTCGTTGCTGATGTTCCCCGTGACCTTCTACGCTTTCACCCAAACGATGTTTGTGGCTGTGGGTGTCGACTTTTCCACCACGACGTGGGCGTTCGCCATTGCTTGCCTTGTCGGCTTGCCATTGCTCGCCGAAGGCTGCAAGTGGCTCATGCCCGAAAAGGACGGCCGTGTGGAGATGCAGTTGCTCTCGGGTTGCTTCGTGTGTGTGCTCGGACTGATATCGACGGAAAGCGGAAAAATGGTATACAAGGTGCAAGAGACGAAGACCGACTGGCACATGATCATTGTGGCTATCGGGATATTCGCCGTGCTGTTCGCCTTGGGAATCGTAATAGACAGATTGAAATACAGACTGAAAAGATAACAAACAAAAACAATGGAAATCATATCAAAAGCCCTGTTCGGCATAGCCAACTCATTGCTCATACCGGACGTAGTACTCCTCATCGTGTTCTTCTTCCGCGCCCTCATTCTCGTGGGCGGTACGTATAATAACTTCATGGTGCGCCGCAAGAATTCACGCGTGTTCGATGAGAAAATCAAGTCGCTCACCCCAGCCGGCCTCGCCGACCTGAAAGCATCGCTTCCCGAGAAGCACAACTCCGCTTTCACGCGGTATCTGGCAGATATCCTTGACAACAACGACTCAGAGGACTACTCCGACTACATCCTCACCCGCTATGAGACGGAGGTACAGAAGGATGTCAACCTGTCGCGCCTGCTCACGAAACTTGGTCCGGTGCTCGGTCTTGTCGGCACACTTATCTCGATGTCACCGGCACTTGTCGGCTTGTCTACGGGCGATATCTCGGGCATGGCATACAATATGCAGGTGGTGTTCGCCTCTACCGTTGTGGGGCTTGTCATCAGTGCCGTCGGTTTGGCTACCTGTCAGTTGAAGCAGCGCTGGTATGCCAAGGACGTGAACAACCTCGACCGAGTGTGCCGAGTGGTCAACAGCACCATAAAGCCAAAGAGTAAGGAGGCACAGGCATGAGCAGACGCAGACGTAGAGGCAACTTCCTCGGCGAGGATGACGGCGATCCGTTAAGCGTGGTTGTCAATTTGTTCGACGTGGCGATGGTGTTCGCCGTGTCGCTCATGGTAGCGATGGTGATGCACATGAACATGACCGAGGTGTTCGGCAAGGAGGACTACACGATAGTGAAGAACCCCGGCAAGGAGAACATGGAGATTATCACCAAAGAAGGCAAGGAGATAAACACCTACAAGGCATCTGGCGAGAGCGCCAACGGAAATGGCAAGCAGGGCAAGCGCCTCGGCACTGCCTATCAGTTGGAGAATGGTCAGATCATCTATGTGCCGGAATAAAGTATACTGATTGCATCAAGCGAAATTGGGGACGCACTGTCGTTGAGCAGTAGCGTCCCCGATTTATTGTTTCCAGACGGAGCATACCTATACCTCTCAAAGTTTCGTTGAAGAAAAAGGGTGGTTGGTTGAATATAATTGCGTTGCATATATAAATAATGTATCTTTGCAACCGATGTTTATGATGTCATACAGATAATCAACCCACTTACCATTATGAAGAAAAAAGTTTTGTATCTAATCATGGCATGCCTGCCGTCCGTTGCAGCACATGCCGAAACCTACCCCTACCTTACTTTCCAGAAGGCAGACGGCACACTGCTGTCCGTAGGGGTGGAGTCGCTGGAGATGACGTTCCAGGACGGCAAACTCACCTACACCAACAGCACGGGCACAGGCACGCTGACACTGGCCGACCTTGCGTCAATGTACTTCTCGTCAGCCGACGCTACGGCCATCAGTTCGCTCACCGCCGACAGCAATGACGGCAAGGTGCAGGTTTTCTCGCTGCAGGGTACAAGCTACGGCACCTTCGACAGCATGCAGACCATGAAAGCGAATGTGCCCACAGGCATGTACATCGTGAAGACAAATGGTAAAACCCTGAAAATCGCAGTGAAATGAAAAGAATCTTTAGCACTATGATAATGGCCGGACTGGCGGCTTACAGCGTCCACGCCCAGACCCTCAATGTGGTGACCGGCAACATCACCTATGCCTTCCCCGCAGCACAGACCGGCACCATGACCTATCAGGACGGCGAGACGCTCACCGTCATGGGTAAGACCTTCAGCGTGGCAGACATCACACGGATGTATGTGGACAACAGCACCGTGAGCGACAACTCCGTGAGCGTAAACTACAGTAGCAGCTCTGCCACCATGACCGTAGCCGGCAACGTGGCACAGTACGTCACACCTACCGTTACGGGGGCTCATGTCTGCATCGTGCAGAGCGCAGAGGTGAGCGATGACGTGTGCGGCGAGATAACTTACACGCTGGAAGGCTCGTCTACCGACGGCGAGTTTACGCTGGAAGGTTCCTACAAGGCTTCGCTGGAACTCAACGGCTTGACACTGACCAACCCCTCGGGCGCACCGCTCAACATACAGGACGGCAAGCGCATAGAACTCAGTGTGAAGAAGGGAACAGAGAACACCCTCACCGATGCAGCCTCGGGCGACTGGAAGGGATGCATCGTATGCAAGGGACACCTCGAACTGAAGGGTAAGGGAACCCTCAATGTCTATGGCAACACGGCACACGGCATCTATGCCAAGGAGTATGTAGAGATGAAGAACTGCACCGTCACCGTCCTCTCCGCCGTGAAGGACGGCATCAACTGCAACCAGTACTTCCTCATGGAGAGCGGATCGCTCAATATCTCGGGAGTGGCAGACGACGGCGTGCAGGTATCCTACAAGGACGACACCGACCGCGAGGCTGAAGACACGGGGTCGCTCACCATCGCAGGCGGCACAGTGAACATTACCGTCACGGGCACCTGTACCAAGGGACTTAAGGCTGAAGGTGACCTCACCGTGTCTGACGGCACCATTACCATCACTACCTCAGGAGACGGCGTGTGGGATACGGACGATCAGAAGACCAAGGCTGCGAGCTGCATCAGCGCCGACGGCAACATACAGATAGACGGCGGAACACTCACCCTCACCAGCAGCGGCAGCGGCGGCAAGGGCATCAACGGTGACGGCACGCTCACCATCAACGGCGGCAACATCACCATCAGCACCACCGGTGGCATGTACGCCTACGTAAACGGCAAGGAGTATACCAACTATACGGGCAACACCGACAACCTCGACAGCGACTACAAGTCATCGCCCAAGGGCATGAAGATAGACGGCGACGTTTCCATCAACGGCGGCACCATCAATGTCACCACCACCGGCAATGGGGCTGAGGGCATAGAGAGCAAGGCCGTGCTTACCATCAACGACGGTACCATCGTCATCAATGCCTATGACGATGCCATCAACTCCTCCAGCCACATGTACATCAAGGGCGGCGACATCACTGTCGTGGCCAGCAACAACGACGGTCTCGACAGCAACGGCAACATGTACATCAGCGGAGGCACCATCAAGGCCTTCGGCACGACTTCGCCCGAGTGTGGCATCGATGCCAACGAGGAGGACGGATACTCTGTCATCTTCACGGGCGGCACACTCCTCGCCGTGGGTGGCGGCAACTCAGTGCCCAGCACCTCCGAGTCGACACAGCCCTATGTCACGACTACCATGTCGGTAAGTGCCAACAGCGAGATTGCCATCAAGAGCGGTTCTACTACACTGGCTACGTTTACCGTTCCGTCCAACTACTCGTCGGGTAACAGTGGCGGAGGCCACGGCGGCTTCGGCGGCATGAACGCTCCTGGCGGTGGATGGGGAGGCTCAGGCAGTTCGATACTCATATCGTGCTCATCGCTCACTTCTGGCAGCAGCTACACCGTTACCTGCGGTTCGTCTTCAGCCACAGCCACCGCTGTGGTGAAGGGCAGCAACGGCGGAGGCGGACGTCCTTGGTAAGCATCAAACGTTATACCTACCAATATAAAGAAAGAGAAACAGATTGCACGCCAAGTCAACGGCTTATGCAATCTGTTTCTCTTTTCAATAGCCCGATAGGAGTCGACGCGCTTTCGCGTCAACCTTTGGCTCTTGAAGGGGGAAAGGAAATATATTACTTCGTGATAACTTCGACGGCCTTTCTGACCACATCGTTGTCCTCGTTCATAATCTGATAATATTGACTCATGTCCCAAATGTCACGTGCCACGAGCGCCTTGAGCTGACGTCGCAGATAGGGCATACTCTTGTATAGCTCTTCCTTGTCCTTGGGTTTGATGCCGTCTTTCTCCGCCTTGGCGATGATCGTGTCGACCACCTGCTGCGGAATCTCGTAGGAAGCGAGGAATTTGTTGAACTGAGGATATTGTTTCTTTAACTGCTTGCGGTTGGCATCGATATATTTCAAGTTGGTGTTGACGATATAGTTTCTTGACACGAGCTTGCGATAGAATGACGTATATTTAGCCGTGTCGAGTGGCACGAAATAGTCGGGCATGATGCCACCGCCACCATATACCACACGGCGGTTGCGCAAGGTGTAACACTTCAGCGAGTCCGCGAAGTGGATGCTGTCAGCGTTGGTGAATTCACCATGTTTCAAGCGTTTCTCGATATCCATGGCGTAATCGAGCGCATCCCCCTTCTTGTAGGGCTTTTGAATACAGCGTCCAGACGGTGTATAGTAGTGGGCGATAGTGAGGCGTATCATTGAACCGTCGCTGAACGGCAGCGGACGCTGTACGAGTCCCTTCCCGAAACTTCTTCGGCCGACCACCATACCGCGGTCCTGGTCTTGGATGGCTCCTGTGACGATTTCTGCAGCGCTGGCTGAGAATTCGTTCACCAGCACAACCACCTTGCCATCCCTGAGTTTTCCGTTGCCTTGAGCGCGATATTCCTGGCGTTTGCTGGCGCGTCCCGACGTGTAGACGATCAAGTCTTTGTCTGCCAAGAATTCGTTGGCTATCTTGACGGCAGTCTGCAAGTAGCCGCCGCCGTTCTCCTGCAAGTCGAGGATGAGGTCTTTCATACCCTGTGCTTGCAGCGCTTTAACCGCCTCGGCGAATTCATCGTAAGTGGTGGCACCGAAACTGCCGATGCGTATGTATCCCACGCCCGGACGGATGAGGTAGTAGGCGTCGATTGTCTTGACGGGTATCTTGTCGCGCTTCACGATGAAAGTGAGCACTCCGTTGACACCACGGCGCATGATGCCAAGATTTACTTTCGAACCCTTGGGACCACGCAAGCGGCGCATAATCTCCTCGCGCGACATCTTCACGCCCGCGATGGCGGTGTCGTTTACGCTCACGATGCGGTCGCCCGCCAGAATCCCCACCTTCTCCGAGGGACCGTTTGCCACGGGCTGTATGACGAGCAGTGTGTCGTCGACCATGTTGAACTGCACACCGATTCCCTCAAACGATCCCTGCAGTGGTTCGTTGAGTGCCTTCACTTCCTTGGGAGTGGAGTAGGAAGAGTGGGGGTCGAGTTTTTCGAGCATGCCACGGATGGCATCTTCGGCTAGCTTGTCCTCGTTGACGGAATCTACATAGAGGTTACTGATAGCCATTTCGGCTATCTGTATCTTGCGCAGCGGGTTTTCTTTGTCTGCGCGGGAGAAGAACTGGGCGTGTGTGCAAAGGGTGCAAAGCAACAAGAATGTTGCCGCGAGAGTCTTTTTCATACGGTGTATACTTTATTTCATTTCCTCGCCGATTTCCTCAGGGCGGTCTTCTTCCACCACGAGGTTGTCGATGATAAAGTTCTGTCGTTCCATGGTATTCTTGCCCATGTAGTATTCCAGGAGTTTTTGCACTTGGTCTGTCTTGTGGAGTGTCACCTGTTCGAGGCGCATGTCGGGACCGATGAAGTGAACGAACTCTTCGGGCGAGATTTCGCCGAGTCCCTTGAAACGGGTAATCTCCGGGTCGGGTCCGAGATTGGCGATGGCTTTCACGCGCTCCTCGTCGCTGTAGCAGTAGTGGGTGATGAAGTCACTCTTCTTCTCCTTGCCTGTCTTTCGCGCATCAGCTTCGGCGATGACCTTCTTGTTTTTGATCTTGGTGCGGCGGTTGCGCACACGGAAGAGCGGTGTCTGTAGCACGTAGACGTGTCCCTTCTTGATGAGTTCGGGGAAGAATTGAAGGAAGAACGTGATGATGAGCAGTCGGATGTGCATGCCGTCTACATCGGCATCGGTGGCGACAATTACCTTGTTGTAGCGTAGCGTGTCGAGTCCGTCCTCGATGTCAAGGGCTGCCTGGAGAAGGTTGAACTCCTCGTTTTTGTAAACCACCTCTTTGGTCATTCCGAAAGAGTTGAGTGGCTTGCCTCTGAGTGAGAATACGGCTTGCGTGTTTACGTCGCGGCTCTTGGTGATGCTTCCGCTGGCGGAGTCGCCCTCGGTGATGAAGATGCTCGATTCCTCCTTACGGTCGTTCTTGGCATCAGAGAAGTGAATGCGACAGTCGCGCAACTTGCGGTTGTGCAGGTTGGCTTTCTTGGCACGTTCGCGGGCAATCTTTGCTACACCAGCCATGGCTTTGCGCTCCTTCTCGTTGCTTTGTATCTTTTCGAGCATCACCTCCGCCACATCGGCATGGATGTGCAGGTAGTTGTCCACCTCCTTCTTCACAAAGTCGCCCACATACTTGTTGATGCTGTCGCCTCCGGGTCCCATGGTGAGTGAGCCGAGCTTAATCTTGGTTTGGCTCTCGAACATCGGCTCCTCTACGTTGAGGGCTATGGCTGCCACGATGCCGTTGCGGATGTCTGCATACTCGAAGTTTTTGCCCGAAAATTCCTTGATGGTCTTGGCTATGTGCTCCTTGAATGCGCTCTGGTGCGTGCCTCCTTGTGTGGTGTGCTGACCGTTGACGAACGAGTGGTATTCCTCGCCGTACTGATTGGTGTGGGTGAAGGCTATCTCGATGTCTTCGCCCTTGATATGGATGATGGGATAGAGTCCGTCAGTGGTCATCGTATCAACGAGCAAGTCTTTCAGACCATTGCGCGAGATGATGCGCCGTCCATTGAACATGATGGCGAGGCCCGTGTTCAGGTAGGTGTAGTTGCGGAGCATGGTCTCCACGGTGTCAGCGTGGAACTTGTAGTTGAGAAACAGCGTGTCGTCGGGTTGGAAGAAGATGTAGGTGCCGTTCTCATCCTCTGTGGGCTCGGTGGTGTCACTGACCAGTTTGCCGCGGTCGAAAACCACAGCGCGCACTTTGCCGTCGCGGTAACTGCGTGCCTCGAAACGTGAGCTTAGGGCGTTCACCGCCTTGACACCCACGCCGTTCAGTCCGATGCTCTTTTTGAACGCCTTAGTGTCAAACTTGCCGCTGGTGTTGAGCTCACTCACCGCCTCGACGAGTTTTCCTTGTGGAATGCCACGGCCGTAGTCGCGCACTGTCACACGGAGGTCGTCCTCAATGTCCACCTCGATGCGCTTCCCGGCGTTCATCTTGAACTCATCAATCGAGTTGTCAAGCACCTCCTTGAGCAGCACATAGATGCCGTCTTCAGCGGTACGTCCGTCGCCGAGCCTTCCGATGTACATGCCGGGGCGGATGCGGATGTGCTCCAGACCCGAGAGGTGGCGAATGTTGTCGTCGGTGTATTCCACCTGCGGCGCATTATTCTGGTTCGTGTTTTCTTCCATGTCCTTGTCGTTATGCTGTCTGCGGGGCCTTGCCGGCTCCTATCGTATGGTTTTCTTGTAGCACTTGCGCTTCTTGTGCATAATGGTTTCAAGATAGTCCCACTGACTCTGCACGTTCTCGTTGGATGCCATCTCCACCTGGCTCTCGCCCCACTCGAAGCCGTATGCTTGGTAGCGAGGAATCAGGTCGGAGAACATCAGTGCGTTGGCACCCTTGAGTCGATATTCGGGCAATACGCCCATCAGAAGTAAGTCGACCCCCTTGGTTTTGTGCTGCTTGATGGCGCGTAGCAGGTGCCACCAGCCGAAGGGCAGTAGTCGTCCGCGGTGACACTTCTGCAGGGCACGCGAGAGCGACGGGATAGTGATGCCCACGCCCACGAGCTTATGGTCGGCGTTCCAGTCCTCGATGAGGGTGATCAGGTTGAGGTCTGCCATGGGGAGATACATGTCCACGTATTGTGCAATCTGCCGTTCGCTGAGCTCGGAGAATCCGTAGAGGTCCTTGTAGGTGTCGTTGATGAGCTGGAAGATGCGTTTGCCGTAGCCGTCGCGGTATATTTCCTTCCGTGTGAGCTTCTTCACGTGCAGGTTGTAGCGTTTCTCGATCATCTTGGCGATCTTGGCATATTTCTCTGGTATCTTCTCGGGCACCATGAGCTTGTATTCCACGTAGTCGTTATCCTTCTCCCAACCGTCCATCGCCTCGATGTGCTGTGGGTAGTAGGCATAGTTGTAGATGGTTGGCATGGTGCCGAGCTGGTCGAATCCCCACGTGAGCATGCCTTCGGGGTCCATGTCGGTGAATCCGAGTGGTCCCACGATCTCGTTCATGCCCTTGCCCTTGCCGTAGTCCTCCACGGCACGGAGCAATGCTTCCGACACCTCGCGGTCATCGATGAAGTCGATCCACCCGAAGCGCACCGACTTGCGCCCCCAGCGTTCGTTGGCGCGGTGGTTGACGATGGCGGCGACCCTGCCTGCCAGTTCCCCGTCCTTGTAGGCGAGGAAATATTCGGCTTCGCAGAATTCGAAGGCAGCGTTGCGGTCTTTGCTGAGCGTGTTCAGTTCGTCGCTGTACAAGTTGGGCACGTCATAGGCGTTGCCCTCGTACAGGTCGTAATGGAATTCGATGAATGTCTTTAAGTCGCGTTTGTTCTTGACTCTCTTAATTTCTACTGACATCAGTTTTTTGATAAATAATATTATTAAGCTTGCAAAGATACTAAAAACAAATGGCTTAATCAAATTTCTTGTCGAAAAAGTAGTAGTCGACGCGGAGACGCGTCGACCCGGCGCTCTTGAATGGCATTTATGTTAATTGATGGCATTTCATGCGTGATAAAAAAACTAATTCATGTGCAAAAGCTTTTGTAATCCACTAAATAGCATTACCTTTGCAGCGGTTTAGGCAACAGTGTGTGTTGCCGCTCGTATTATTGAAGGCTTTTGCACCCTAATTGTGGCTGGGAGGGGTGAACGCGCCTTCAGCTAACTTTAAGGTGAAAAAGATTGAAAACATTTGAAGAATTGGGCGTGTGCGAAGAGATTCGCCGCGCCATCAGTGAGCTTGGCTTCGAACAGCCAATGCCCGTACAGGAAGAAGTAATTCCTTATTTGCTCGGCAACCGCAACGACGTGATTGCATTGGCACAGACAGGTACCGGAAAGACGGCCGCGTTCGGCATCCCCGTGCTGCAACGCATCAACCCCGACGACAAGTCAGCGCAGGCCATCGTGCTCAGTCCTACGCGTGAACTGTGCCTCCAGATTGCCGATGATATGAAGGATTTTGCCAAGTACATGGAGGACATCCGCATCGTGGCTGTTTATGGCGGCACGTCGATAGAGAACCAGATTCATGCCATCAAGCGCGGCGTGCAGGTGATTGTCGCCACACCGGGTCGTCTGATTGATTTGATGAACCGTGGCGTGGCAAAGCTTGATACCGTGCGCAACGTGGTGCTCGATGAGGCTGACGAGATGCTCAACATGGGATTCTCCGAGAGTCTGAACGAGATCCTTGCCGGTGTGCCCGAAGACCGCAACACGCTCTTCTTCTCTGCCACCATGAGCAAGGAAATCGAGAAGATTGCCAAGAGCTACCTGCACGATTACAAGGAGATTGTGGTGGGTAGCCGCAACGAGGGCGCAGAGCACGTGAACCACATCTATTACATGGTCAACGCCCGCGACAAGTACCTCGCCTTGAAGCGCATTGTCGACTATTACCCAAAAATCTATGGAATCATCTTCTGCCGTACGAAGCGTGAGACGCAGGAGATTGCCGACAAACTGATACACGACGGATATAATGCTGAGTCGCTCCACGGCGACCTGTCGCAGCAGCAACGCGACCTCACCATGCAGAAGTTTCGCCAACACCTAACCCAACTTCTTGTCGCCACCGATGTGGCTGCCCGTGGTCTCGACGTAGACGACCTTACCCATGTAATTAACTATGGTCTGCCCGACGACATTGAGAGCTATACTCACCGTAGCGGTCGCACAGGCCGTGCCGGCAAGAAGGGTACCAGCATCTCTATCATTCACACTCGTGAGCGCGGCAAGATGCGCGCCATTGAGAAGGAGATAGGCAAGGAGTTTGTGGAAGGCACCATCCCTACGGCGCAGGAAATCTGCACCAAGCAGCTCTATAAGGTGATGGACCAAATCGAGAAGGTGGACGTGAACGAGGACGAGATAGCACCGTTCATGGCAGACATCAACCGCCACTTCGAATATTTGGAGAAGGAAGACCTCATCAAGAAGATTGTGAGCCTCGAATTCGGCAAGTTCCTTGCCTATTATGCCGACGCTCCCGAAATCGAAAAACCGTCAACCAAGGGTGAACGCGGCAAAGACCGCGGCACTCGCGGTGAGGCGCGCAGGAGTGGTCAGGGCCGCACTCGCAAGGCAGAGCAGGGCTATCGCCGTCTGTTTATCAACCTCGGCAAGTCCGATGGCTTCTATCCTGGTGAAGTGATGCAGTTCCTCAACCGCAACTTGCATGGTCGGCAGGATGTGGGACATATCGACCTGCTTAGCAAATTCTCCTATATCGAGGTACCCGAAAAGGATGCCGCCAAGGTGATCCGTGGTATCAATGGCACTACGTATAAGGGGCGTGAGGTGCGCTGCAACGATGCCGACGAGGGCGGTCATGGCCGTCAGAGCGGCGGCAGTCGTGCCGGCACTCGCAAGCCATCGCGTCGTAGTGAGGCTTCCGACGACTTCTCGCGCTACGAGAAGAAGTCGAAGCGCAACAAGCCCGTGGAAGATACCGGCGACTGGCGCCAGTTCTTCCAGCACAACGATGTGAAACTGAAGGGCGATGAGCCCGACTTCTCGGAAGAAGGCTGGGCACGTCGCCGTCCGAAAAAGAAATAGTAGGGCGAGAGGCAAGCGCAGTGTGGCATACGACAAGCTGAGATGTGGTCTATAACAAGCGCAGAAGTAGTTTACGACAAGCGCAGTGTAGTAGTCGACGCGTCCTCGCGTCGACCTTACCGCATATGAATGGCATGTCAAGTATTTCGACAAGCACAAGGGCGCGGCGAGGACGCCGCGCCTCCTACAATAACACTTTTTGCGGGAAATATTTGGAAATATCGGCGGAAACTGCTACCTTTGCACCCGAAAACTTATGCTCTTTGGCATAAGCCGGGCTTTTAGCTCAGTTGGTTAGAGCAACAGACTCATAATCTGGAGGTCCTAGGTTCAAGC
>CAVJZZ010000015.1:0-42670 GCA_963654295.1 Lachnospiraceae bacterium
AGGTGAACCAGTAAGCACCGAATTTGCGCTCGGCAAAGCAGTTGAGGATACTGTAAGGATTGAATACATCGGGGGAAACTCCCGAGAAGTGATATCCGTCATAATGCTCTTTGAGTTTTGCGATGGCGGCTTCCCTTGACAGTTCGTTTGCCTTGGCGAGCATATCAATGTCTTCCGACATGTTCTCCAACAATTCTTCTTTGGTGATGCCGCAGATGCCCGCATAATCATCGTTCATGGAGATGTTAGTGATATTGTTCAACTCGCTGAAGATGCTGAGTTGCGAGAACTTTGTGATGCCTGTGAGGAAGACGAAGCGGAGCATGGGCTCGCAACCTTTCAGCGGACTGTAGAAGTTGCGCATGACATAGCGGAGCGCATCGAGTTGCTCTGTCTCGTGCGCTACATCGAGCAGAGGCGCGTCGTATTCGTCGATGAGTACCACCACTTGCTTGCCTGTATTTTCGTAGACAGTCTGTATAAGATTGGTAAGACGTATGTTGGGGTCAACGAATGCGCCCAATCCTTTGGCTGGGTCTATCCCGAGTGATTCCGCTACTCCGTCCGACAGTTTTGTTATTCCGTGTCTGCGCTCGTTGTTTGCCAAGATGTAGAGTAAGTATTTCTCCAGCTGCTCCTTCTCCATATGCTTTCCCAGGCTCATGTCGAAGTGCAGCACGGGATATTCCGTCCACTCCTTTTCTAACTTCTCAATAGCGAGTCCTTGGAAAAGTTCTTTCTTTCCCTCGAAGTAACTTTGCATGGTAGAGACCAGCAGCGACTTGCCGAAGCGGCGCGGCCTGCCCAAGAAGAAATAGGTGCCGTTGGTGTGAGCCATGCGGTAGATATATTCCGTCTTGTCTATGTAGAGTTTGTCCTCCTTGCGGATACGTTCAAACGTCTGTATTCCTATAGGGTAAAGTTTCAGTGCCATAACAGTTTTGCTCCTTTCTTTGCAAAGGTAACCAATTTCATTCAAACCAACACTTGTTTGACTGAATTTTGTTGCAAATCATGGGCAAACAGAAAATTTGGAAGTATGGGAGGTTATTTCAACTTCCCATACTCCTCGTCTGACACAGCCTCCAGCCACTCGTTTGGCTCTGAGCCGGGCTTCGAATTCTCCACAGCCACATGAGTGGCGATGTGCTGAAACCAACTGTCCTTCTGTGCACCGTGCCAGTGCTTCACTCCTTCGGGGATGTCGATGATGTCGCCGGGATTGAGGGCGATGGCTGGCTTGCCCCATTCCTGATACCATCCCTTGCCCGATACGCAGATGAGTATCTGACGGGCACCGTGGTGGATGTGCCAGTTGTTGCGGCAGCCCGGCTCGAAGGTGACGTTCGACATGGGGAGAACGGTCTGATCACCTTCCTTCAGGTTCTTGGGAGTGAGACGAGCCAAATGGCTGTCGCCGACGAAGAATTTGGCGTAGGCCGTGTTGGGATTGCCCTTGGACCAGACTCCGGCATTGGCATCGGAGGCATTGTCGCACTGGGAGAGTCCTTTCTCACTCAGGAATTCCATCAGTTCATCTACCTGTTCTTGGGTGTTTCCCATGCGTACGGCTCCCTTTTGATGGGAGGCCAACTGAGGAGCCACTCCCTTGATGGATGCCAAGGCGGCTACGGTGACTATCTCACGGTCGCTTGACGAGAGTTGGTCGCCAGCGAAGATGTCGCCGAAGAGATGAGACTTCAGATAATAGTCGTCTTGCGGACAGAATTCATAGTTGAAGGGCTTGCCGCTCAACAGTGTCTGTGTCTTGGTGCCGAGTTCGAGGGCGAGCTTGGCATCATCCCATGCCTTCGGGCGTTTCCAGGTTTTCCCTTCTACATCTTTCTTTCCTTCTGCCTTGCGTGTGTCGAGTACTTTCTGCAAGGTGCCCAAGGCATTGAGCGAACGAGGGAAGCCAGTGTAGGCATAGAGTTGGGAGAAAGCCTCCTTGATTTCGTTGATGGTCACGCCGCCGTCGAGTGCTTCGCCGATGGCGGGAGAAAGTCGGTCGAGGTCGCCTTGCGCCTCAAGACTGGCAAGTGTGGCGAGGTGCAGCTGTCGCTGTGAGAGCGTGCCCTCTGCCATGGTTTCATTGATGGTTGCCATAAATAATACGAGTATAATGAGTAATTTCTTCATAACATGGATATGACTGGTTAAACACTGCTGCAAAGTTACCGTCCTTCCTCCATACGCTTCCTACCCATTTTACGGATGTTTTTATCATTTTCCTTGTTTCTCTCACACTTTTCTGCTATTTTTGCACGAAACAAAACGATTCATTCACATGAACAGACTAAAGAAAGCAATACTCTACTCCACTACTGCACTGACGGTTATCCTATGCGGATGCAGCAACTCACACCAGGAGGCACAGGCACTGATGGACAACATCCGCCAGAAATATGCCGCTGGAAAATACCAAGAAGCCATCAACAGCATCGATTCGCTGCGCAAGAAATATCCCGAAGAGATAGAGCTGCGCAAAGAGGCATTGAAAGTGTATCAAGATGCAGCCCTGAAGATGGCACAACGCAACTTGGAGCGTGCCGACTCCACACTGCTGACGATGACCGCAGCCTATGAAAAGCTCAAAGCCGAGGTGGAGGCAAAGAAGAACAACGGCAGTGCGACAGCCGAAGAACTGAGCCGCGTGACCATGATGAAAATCAAACTCGACTCGGTCAGAGCACGCTTTGACGCCGAAGTGGCACGGGTCAAGTTCATCCACAAGAAACAGGCAGAAGACTGAAAACCAACCGTATTTTTGTATATATAAATAAAAAGAGGTAATTTTGCAGACAAAACAAGATATGTGTAGTCATCACAAAACAGAACTGCAATTCAAGGAAACGATGCAGGAATGTCGTGCTTTGTTTGAAAAGAAACTGCACGACTACAGTGCTTCATGGCGTATATTGCGCCCCTCTTCCCTCACCGACCAACTCTTCATCAAGGCAAAACGCATCCGGTCACTTGAGATTTGCGGTGTGTCACTGGTAGGCGAAGGCATACGTCCTGAATTTATCGCCATCATCAACTATGGCATCATCGGACTCATACAGCTGGAGAAAGGTTTTTCAGATGCTGTAGACATCGACACCGAAACGGCACTCGCCCTTTACGACAAGCATGTCGAGGAGGCTCTCGAACTGATGGTAAAGAAAAACCACGACTACAACGAGGCTTGGCGCGACATGCGCGTCAGCAGCTATACAGATTTCATCCTCACCAAAATACAACGCGTAAAAGAGATTGAAGCCATCGACGGACAGACACTGGTATCTGAAGGCATTGCGTCAAACTATCTCGACATCATCAACTACGCTGTATTTGGAACCATCAAGATGAAGGACTCGGAAGAATCATAACCACAACGTGAAAACAATCCTGACCAACATCTGCAGAATTGTCCTGGCAGCCACATTCATCTTTTCAGGTTTTGTCAAGGCCGTTGATCCATTGGGAACGCTCTACAAACTGCAAGACTATGCCTCGGCAATAGGACTGCAAGGAGCCTTTCCCGACTGGCTCTTGCTGACGTGTGCCGTTTTGTTGGCTTCCGCCGAATTCTGGTTGGGCGTGACGATTCTGTTCGCCATACAGCGCAAGATGATATCGCGGCTCATACTGCTCTTTATGAGTGTGATGACCATTGTCACCCTGTGGATAGCCATTGCCAACCCCGTAAAAGACTGCGGATGCTTCGGAGATGCGGTCAAGTTGAGCAATACCGCCACACTTCTGAAGAACATCGTGCTCACCGCCTGCGCCACCATTGTAGCCATCTGGCCACGAAAGACATTCCGCTTCGTATCGAAGACCAACCAGTGGATTGTGACCAACTACACGGCCATCTTCATCCTGGCAGTCAGCGTATGGTGTCTCTATGACCTTCCCCTGTTTGATTTCCGCCCTTACCACATCGGCACGAACATCAGGAAAAGCATGGAGATACCCGAAGGTGCCAAGCAACCGAAATTTGAGGCCACGTTCATCATGAGCAAGAACGGAGTGAAAAAGGAATTCACCATTGACAACTACCCCGACTCCACCTGGACTTTTGTAGACAGCAAGACCATTCAGACCGAAGCCGGATATGAGCCTCCCATCCACGACTTCTCCATGGAGACTATGGATGGTGAAGACATGACAAACCGCATACTCAGCGACTCCTCCTATACATTCCTGCTCGTGGCACCCCGTCTCGACACTGCCGACGACACCCATTTCGGAGACATCGACCGCATCTATGAGTATAGCCAAGAACACCACTACCACTTCTATTGCCTCACAGCCAGCACGGAGAAAGCCATTGAACATTGGCGCAACATCACAGGAGCGGAATACGAGTTCGTGCTCAGCGACGAGACCACACTCAAGACCGTCATCCGAAGCAATCCCGGGCTTATGCTGATCAAGAACGGAACCATCGTGCGGAAGTGGAGTCACAACAGACTGCCATCAGAAGAAGACCTGAACGGCAAACTGGAAGACATCGCCACCGGACAAATACCCGAGGACTCCATACCCAGGAAAATCGCCGTTATCATGATCTGGTTCATCCTTCCCCTGTTCCTGCTCACGCTGGCAGACAGATTGTGGGCTTGGAGCCAATGGTTGAGAAAGAAAGAGAATTCTAACAAATATATCAACTTGTTTAAACGAAAAAGAAACATGAGAAAGAAAATTGTAGCAGGCAACTGGAAAATGAACATGAACCTGCAAGACGGTGTAGCCCTCGCCAAGGAAATCAACGAGGCTATGGTACAAGACAAGCCCAACTGCGAGGTGATCATCTGCACACCTTTCATCCACTTGGCTTCTGTAGCCCAGGTGCTGAATCCTGAGGCAGTAAGCCTCGGTGCAGAAAACTGCGCAGACAAGGAAAAGGGTGCCTACACCGGTGAAGTTTCAGCAGAAATGGTAAAGAGCACAGGTGCACAGTATGTCATCCTCGGCCACTCTGAGCGTCGCCAGTACTATGGCGAAACAGCCGAAATACTGAAAGAGAAGGTGCTTTTGGCTTTGAAGAATGGCTTGAAGGTGATCTTCTGCTGCGGCGAAACACTCGAAGAGCGTGAAGCAGAAAAGCAGAACGAGGTGGTGAAGGCAGAGCTTGACGGTTCTGTATTCAACCTGAGCGCAGAAGAATGGAAGAACATCATACTCGCCTACGAGCCTATTTGGGCTATCGGCACCGGCAAGACTGCCACAAGCGACCAGGCAGAAGAGATGCTCGCCTATATCCGTTCTATCGTGGCAGAGAAGTACGGTCAGGAAGTTGCCGACAACACAAGTATCCTCTATGGCGGCAGCTGCAAGCCCAGCAACGCAGCCGAACTGTTTGCAAAGCCCAATATCGACGGTGGTCTGATTGGCGGCGCTTCACTGAAGACAGCCGACTTCAAGGGCATCATCGATGCGTGGAAGAAATAATACGCAAACACGTTATACCCTAATGGAGCCCTGCAACCGTGCAGGACTCCATTCTATCTTTTCGAGAGGCACCGCCCCCTCATTCACCCAAGACAGTAGAAAAACATGAAAAAGTTCGCCGCCATTACGGCTTTATTGATGGCTGCACTGACCTCCGTCAATGCACAGACTTTCCTTGAGCACCTGCAAGACAAGCAGGCAAAGGGAACCATTACCGTGAAGCAAAGCAAGGCCATCGACGACCTTGTCAACGGCAAGAACACGCCACAGGTCAACAAGACCACACCTACAGAGAAAAAGAACGAGACTGCCACCTCTTCACACGGACAGTCGACCTCAAATACACACCAAGGCGAGACCGCCAAGCCACAAGACAACAGACAGAAACCCGACTCCGCCCGACTGGCACAACAGCAAAGAGAACGTGAAGAAGCCAAGCACCAGGAACAGAAGCATGCCACGCAGACAGAAGGAGACGACGATGTGGACATTCCCACGGTAGACACCCGCAAGAAAGTGATGCGCAACAGCCGGAAGGTAGACGGCTATCGTGTACAGGCGTTTGCCGGAGGAAACTCACGCGCAGACCGCAACAAGGCACAGTCTATCGGCAACGACATCAAGCAGCACTTCCCGTCAGAACCAGTCTACGTGCACTTCTATTCCCCACGATGGATATGCCGCGTAGGCAACTACCGTAGCTTCGCTGAAGCCGATGCCATGCTCAAGCAACTGAAGAAGCTGGGCTACAAATCGGCTTGCATAGTCAAAGGAAAAATCACGGTGCAATACTAATGCGCCCTAACCACACATATAGAAAAACCGAAAGAAATGAATCCAGAAACAGAATTCCGTGACGGCCTTGAAGAACTGGCCTCGCACTATAAGAGCGTATTGCAACTCTTGGGTGAAGACCCCGACCGCGAAGGATTGGCAAAGACCCCCATGCGTGTAGCCAAAGCCATGCAAATACTCACACGCGGCTATACACAAGACCCGCACAAGGTGCTCACAGACGCACTCTTCGAGGAGAAATACGACCAGATGGTCATCGTGAAAGACATTGACGTGTTCTCACTCTGCGAACACCACATGCTACCCTTCTACGGAAAAGCTCACGTGGCGTATATTCCCAACGGCTACATCACAGGGCTGAGCAAGATTGCACGCGTGGTCGACATCTTCAGCCACCGCCTTCAAGTGCAGGAACGGCTCACGCAGCAAATCAAGGATTGCATACAGGAAACGCTCAAGCCACAAGGTGTGATGGTGGTCATCGAAGCCAAACACATGTGCATGCAGATGCGTGGCGTGGAGAAACAGAATTCCATCACCACCACCAGCGACTACAGCGGCGTATTCAATTCTCTCAACACCCGCCAAGAGTTCATGAGCCTGCTCCGCGGTGAATCGAAGCGCATCTGATGTATTAAAAAGCTTTAATGTTCAGGAGAGAGATGCAAACTTTACACCTCTTTTATATTTAACAAGAAGAACATTAACATTAATCCACACTGCAAAAATGAAGAAAACAAAAAACTATCTGATTCTCTTGCTCTGCGCACTCGTCGCTGCAGCAAGTTTCTCATCATGTATCAACGATGATGACAACGACTACACCGTTGACGTCACCACACAAAAGAAATACATGACCACCATCAGCATGCTCAGCCCCTATGCCAACAACGCACGTCTCTACTACGATGCCGGCTACAGCACCGTGAAATACGACTCCATCAAGGGCAACAGCGTATACTGCCAGTTCCGTTCGGACTCGACCATGACCATCAAGAACTTCCCGATCTGCAAACTCGACTCAGCCATCAAGGTCAGCGCAAGCGACACGAAAAGCACTTATCGCGAAATCTTTGATGCCATCAACAAGAGCACAGCAACCGTAGACATCAAAGGTCTCTACTGCGTGCCCTACACCAACTGGGCAACGACCACCGGCTACCAATACCTCATCGGTGCATCAGCGATCTTCAAGATCACCTATGGCGGCGAAGAGCATACCGTACTCTATGCATTCGATTCCACACAAAGCTACGGTTTCTACTCCTCGTCAGACTTGACAAACAGCATGTCGCTCGTATTGGCACGCATCTATCTCGACTATAAAGACGAGAAGAACCCTGGCACACAAATCAACAGCGACTATTGGAGAAAGATCAACATCATATTGACCAAGAAATAATATGAAATTCATTTCATGGAACGTTAACGGCCTTCGGGCTTGTGTCGGCAAGGGCTTTGAAGAAACCTTCAAAGCCCTCGATGCCGACTTTTTTTGTCTTCAAGAGACGAAGATGCAGGCAGGACAACTCGACTTGCAGTTCGACGGCTACACATCCTATTGGAACTATGCCGACAAAAAAGGCTACTCCGGCACCGCCATCTATACGAAACACAAGCCGCTCAACGTGAGCTACGGCATCGGTGTGGACGAGCACGACCACGAAGGACGAGTGGTCACACTGGAGATGGAAAAGTTCTTTCTGGTATGTGTCTACACGCCCAACTCACAAAACGAGCTCAAGAGACTGGACTACCGCATGCAGTGGGAGACCGATTTCCTTGCCTATCTGCGCCGACTTGATGCGCAAAAGCCCGTCATTGTCTGTGGCGACTTGAATGTGGCACACGAAGAGATAGACATCAAGAATCCCAAGACAAACCGCAGGAACGCCGGTTTTACAGACGAGGAACGAGAAAAGTTCACCCAACTGCTCGACAGCGGTTTCTGCGATACATTCCGCACACTCTATCCCGAGCAGGTCACCTATTCATGGTGGTCCTACCGTTTCAAGGCGCGTGAGAAGAATGCCGGATGGCGCATCGATTATTTCGTCATCTCAAACAGGATGCGCTCCATGCTGAGTGATGCCAAGATACACACCGAAATCATGGGCAGTGACCACTGCCCCGTGGAATTAGACTTGACTGAATAAAAAAAACGCCCAAGCTGCGCATCACTGAGCGGCTTGGGCTTATAATTTACAGGGTAAAAAGATTACCTTTATTTTATAGAAAAGAGAGATTTCTTGTTTTTACATGTGCAAAGGTAGTGTAATAAATTGATACCACCAAACTCTTTAACGTTCTTTTAGCTATATTTTATTGTCTTTTTTCGGCGTGTAAACAAAGCCTAAAGTTTCAATCTAACACCACCACAAAATCCACAAAATATATCTTTTTGATACATTATTAGCGAATATTTGACCATAAATGTCAAATCAACTTAATTTAATCGCCGTACGACACAATTTCGATACCATAATGACATCCATATTTATAGCATACTTTCAATCCGTAACTAATATTTCAAATTCATGAAGATTAGTCCTTCAATCCACTAAAACTGATATGCTCCCGATTATTGGACGAAATCCCTATGGTAGCCGCACTGTTGTCATACACATCGATGGTATAGACATACGTATCACCTTCATGACGGGTAGAAAACGTTGTACGCCAACAATCCTTCACCCGCCTTAGTTTGTAATCGAAGATTTCGGCGGTGAAGTGGAGTCCGTCTCCTCCTCCGTAAGGCACATGATAGGCACGTCCGAAATAGGGAAGGTTGGAGTAAAGCGTATCGCCAGACAGTTCAAGCGTAAAGGTGGAAGCCAACGTCTGAGCAGGAGCACTCTGCGGATACATCTGCCGCACGTCTATCAGGAAATGGCGGTCAGCCATATCCTCCTTGATTTCTTCCGCCAGTTCTGCCTGCCGCTTGGCCTTTGCCTCTTCCGCAGACACGGTTTCTCCCGAGGGAGCCGTACATCCTGCCAGACCGAGAGCCGCAGTAAAGCACATCATATAGAGATTTCGCATAGGCTATCACTGTTTTGTTATAAGGCAAAAATACATCTTTCACCGGCAGCAAACAAGTATTCAAGCGTCCTTTTATACATATTTATCAAATCATATCTGCTGACGGCTGATTTTTCAGTATATTTGCACAACCTTTAAATGACGACAACAACAATCAATACCTCCTTATGAAATATCTGAACAGATTCTTCCTTCTGCTTTTCCTCGCTGGTTTCGGCATGCGCTCCGCTCATGCAGCATCCTTCTTGTGGTACGACGGGAAAAGTCCCGTCAGCTATCACGTCAACGGAAAGAGTGACCCTGTGGTCAGTATCGCGCTGCAAATGTTCTCTTCCGACATGCACACCGTTACCGGGAAAGCAGCCGTGCCCGCCCAACAGAAGGTGGCTACCATGCAAATCACCCAACTTGACCGAGCATCAAAAGCCACACTTCGCCGTCTCAAACGGCAGGGCGTACCCATAGAAACGCTAAAAAACAAGATTGACGGCTTCCATCTATCCGTCAAAGACAGCCACATCATCATCGTGGGAACAAACGGCAGAGGCACTGCCTACGGACTGTTGGAGTTGTCGCGCATGGCAGGCGTAAGTCCGTGGATATGGTGGGGTGACGTGGCGCCCGAACAGAAAGAACAGCTCACCATCGACAGTTCGTTTTCCCGCACACAAGGAGCCTCGGTAGAATATCGCGGCATCTTCATCAACGACGAAGACTGGTCGTTGCGCCCATGGAGTTGCGCCACATTTGACAAGAACAAGGAAGGCATCATCGGAGCTGCCACCTACAAGAAGATCTGCCAACTGTTGCTCCGCCTGCGCGGCAATGCGCTATGGCCAGCCATGCATCCCGGCACCCGTGCTTTCTTCCAGACACCTGGTGCAAAAGCCATGGCAGACAGTTGCGGCATCGTTATCGGCACTTCACACTGCGAACCGCTTCTGCGCAACAACGTAGGGGAATGGGATGTGAAGCAACGGGGAGACTTCAACTATATGACCAACCGCAAGGCGGTGCAAGACTACTGGGCAGAACGCCTGCGTGAAGTAAAGGAATCATCCGGCGGCAACATGTTCACCATCGGCATGCGCGGCATCCACGACGGTTCCATGGAAGGCGTGAAAACCATGGACGAGAAAACCAAGGCACTGCAACAGGTCATCGATGACCAGCAGCAACTTATCCGCCAGCATATCGGCAACCCTGCCCTACAGATGCAGGTGTTCGTTCCCTATAAGGAAGTGCTGCAAATCTACGAACGGGGACTGAAGGTGCCCGACTACGTGACCCTGATGTGGTGCGATGACAACTATGGTTATCTCACGCGTCTATCCGATGCCAACGAGCAAAAGCGCACGGGCGGTGCCGGCGTCTACTATCATCTGAGCTATTGGGGCAGACCACACGACCATCTCTGGCTTACCACCACCCAGCCAGGACTTGTCGTCAACGAGATGCAGACAGCCTATCATCACAACGCACGCAAACTATGGATTGCCAACGTGCACGACCCGAAGGTGGCTGGCTACGACCTCGAATTGTTCCTCGACATGGCATGGGATATCAACAGTGTCACCCCTGCTACTGTAGGCGAACATTATCGGACTTGGTTGTGCCGGCAATTCGGCAACGAGGCAGGGGAACGACTCTATCCTTCCATGCGACGTTTCTTTCAACTGTGCGGTGAACGCAAGCCTGAATTCATGGGATGGAGCCAAGTGGAACTGGACAAAAAGAAATACACACGCGGACTCAGTCCCATGCAGACCACGGATTTCAACGAGAAAGTCTACGGCAACGAACTGGACAGATATCTCGACCATTATGCCGAAATCGTTGATTCTATCCGCCACATCGGTATGTCAATACGTCCCGAACTGCGTGATGCCTACTTCGCATCCATCGCTTATCCCGTGCGTAGTGCTGCCGCCATGGCGAGGAAGACCCTTTATCGTCAGAAAGCCTGCACCTATGCCAGCGAACATGTTGATTTGCAAGACAGCACGCTTCGTGTCCTCTGTGCCCGCAGTCTGGAAGGATATCGTGACATCGCAGAACTCACCAAGCACTATAACGAGCATCTGGCTGGCGGAAAATGGAACGGTTTGATGTCTATGTCACCGCGCAACTTACCGGTTTTCGGCAAACCCACTCTCCCCACAGACGTCGCCTCCGAAGAGATTACTACGCTCTGTGCATACGGGAAGACAAAAGCCACACATCCCTTAGACGCAGAAGGAACCATTGCCCGCAATGCCTGCGATTGGCAGAAAGCCTCATCCGGCACATACACTACCGACATGTTAGGGCACAGCATGCACGCCGTCAACTTGCCTCAAGGAGACAGTCTTTGTTATAGGTTCAGCATCAGCAACGACACAACTGCCCCGCTCCGCGTTGCCCTCATCCCCACACAGCCCAACGGCAAGGGCGACTTGCGGTTCTGCGTCAGCATAGACGGTGGACAGCCAACAGTGTTCAACTTGAAAGAGCCGTTCCGTTCCGAGCAGTGGAAACTGAATGTGCTGCGTGGGCAAGCAGTCAAAGCACTGCCCCTACCCCATCTGGAAAAGGGAGTACATACGCTCACCATCAAAGCACTCGACCCGCATATCGTCATCGACCAGTGGATGATAGACTTCAATCCCGAGCGCAAGTTCTATCTTTTCCCAGTAGAATAAACGGAACAATCCCACTATAACCCGGCAAATGCCGAGTCATAGTGGGATTGTTGATTCTTATGTTGCTATCTTTAGTTTTTAGCAGACAGCAATCATATCTATCCTTTACTTCTTAATCTTCACCGTCTTCTTACCAGCTTTCACGATGTATACGCCCTTGCTGAGACCGGCGAGAGAAATGCTTGTGGAAGCCTTGACAGATGCCACCTGTACACCGTCAACACTATACACGGAGATGTTTGCAGGTTCGGAAACTGTGATGATGTCACCATTGCGAACGATTGACATGTTGCTACCTTCAACATCTTTGATTCCCGCAGTCTTCTCGTCACAGAAATCAATATCATAGGAGTAACCCTCTGCTTCCACTCGTGCCACGTAGCCGCCAGACTGAGCAATGGAAAGGATGTAGTACTCATTTTCTACCTCACTCATCTCACCAGAGGTGAGGTCTACTTGGTATTCTGTAGGCTTGTCAAAAGAATGGTCAGATGTCTTCTCTGAATAGCCTGCTACAAAGATCGAGCCGTTAGCACTGAACATACCTGTCACCACCTCTGCATAATGATTTGCATCGCCCTCATCATAGCCACTTGTACGGGCTGAGACGAGGTCAAGAGAATTGGCATCCAATATGGACACATAGGTATCGCAACCGCCCTTGAACTCCAGACCTCCGAAGAGACCTTCTACGTTATAGGTACCTGCAACGCAAAGTTTGCCGTCAACAATCTTCATGCAGTCTACACTGTTAAGACTGTTGCTACTGGTTGTAGGAGTTGTTTCATACACTTTCGTTGTCACCGTACCGTCATTTTTGATTCTTGCAAAAATAAAGCCATGCTCGATACCTTCGCTTGAATAATCGAAGTTGCATGTAGTCTCGGTTTCATAAGCCTCCAACTTAAGATTTCCCACGCCCGTGAAACCTGCATACACCACGCCGTCTTCTACCGTGAAGCATACGCTCTCAGGCTGATACTGTACATCGGATACAACCTGTTGTGAGGAAGAGAGCGTTGCCACCCAAGCGCTACTTTCAAGATTTGCAGTTTCGAGATATACAATGTCAACTGTAGACAAGTCCATGAAAGCGCCACCTAAATCAGAATAGATGTAGTAAGAGCCTCCAAGAGTTTCTTCACCCACTTTCACCGTTCCTCGGTGTGTAATCGAAAGGTATACATTGCTGCCGTCCACCTGTATCTGGTTAATGGTAACGTTTGCCTCTGCCATGTTCCAGCACCAATCAGGCATCTTCGACTCATCGATGGTAGCGGTATAAGCCTTCACATCGAGCACCACGCCGTCCTTGCTATACTTTGCCAAGAATGCAGAACTACGTGTGGTATTCGTGGCATCACCGTCGGTGATCGTCTTGTAGTTACCGTCAGTACCGAGCACATTTGCCTCCGCTGCAAACTTACCAGCTGCATAGATATTGCCCTCTGCATCGGTAGCGATGGCAGTGAACACGGCATTGCCGTTAACACCTGCCACCCACTGCTTCATACCAGCCTTGTTATACTTGCCGATGAAAGCGTCGTTGGCAGTAATGCCAGTGAAGGTGTAGAGACCAAACTGCAGGTTCTCCTGCAGGCTGTAGCGACCAGCCACGATGGTGTTGGCATCAGCATCAATGGCAATCGGTGCTGTGCGCACAAATTCGTCAGCCGAACTGACGGTAGTGAGTTCATCCGACCATTCGGTAGAACCAGAAATCACATCCTGAGAATAAGTACTCATCGACGTAGCCAAAGCGAGCGCTGCGAGAAAAGTAAACTTCTTCATAATCTTTTTCCTCTTTTTAATAATTAAACGTTTAAACAATTATATGTCGTCATGACATTCTTCATTCTATTCCCACTTGTCAATGTCTGGGTTTGCCTCTACTGCCTCTGTGGGGAAGTTGATCGTGTAGCGCGAGTCTCCCTGGCTGAGGGTATAGGTGTTTTCACCGTATGTCTTCACAATCTCGGGTTGGGTGGTGCGGCGAAGGTCAAACCAACGGTGCCCCTCGAAAGCCAGTTCACGTGTGCGCTCATCATAGATGGCCTGCAGCAATTCATCCTTACCCATCGTGTCGAGTTCTGCTGCGTAGGTGGCATAATTCGTTGCCGAATAGCGCTTCTGCATGAGTGTCTTCAACCATGTGCGGGCATCATCCAAGCTGCCAAGTTGTGCTGCAGCCTCGGCGGCATTGAGATAAGCCTCGCCCGTGCGCATGGAGCACACATAGTCTTCACTGGTATTGATTCCCTTCTGCAAGGTGAAGGACGTGAGCGTGGCCTGACGGAAAAACTTGCGCTTGCGCTGGTCGCCCGTGCGGTAATAGGTATTGACGAATGTGCCCGAAGGATTTCCGATGCGCGAGTAACTTGATGTCATCACCTTCTCCAGAGCGAGTATGCTCTCCACCGACTTATAACTGTTGGGCAGCACCGACGAATTCTGCGTCATGTCCTCCAGTTCGCCATGCTCCTCTATCACAGTCTTTGCCGCCGTGAGGGCATTCTGCCAATCACCTTTATATATATACACGCGCGCGAGCAGGGCATCTGCCGCCACCTTGCTGAAACGGTAGTTATAGCCCGCATCCCATGTTTCCACTGTGAGATGTTTCTTCGCCTCCGTGATGTCTGCCAGCACCTGTGTGTAGACAGCTTCCAACGAACTGCTCTTCAGCACCTCGTTGACATCCGCCTTCAGCGAGAGCGGAATGCCTCGTGTCTGCGCAGGATTACAGTGTGTATAAGGTTCGGCATAGAGGTTGGCGAGCAGGAAGTGACAATAGGCACGCATCATGTAAGCCTCGCCCACCATCTGGTTGATTTCATCTTGCGAGGCTTCTGTGATTTCCTGCTGGTGTTCGATGATATAGTTGGCGATGTAGATGGCATGATAGTAGCGGCGCCATCCGAAAGAAGACGTGGTGCTCTGTCGGTTCACGTCGTTCCATGCCCATATGTCGAAATAGGAATTGTAGTCATCGCTGCTGGTTGTGCTCGACGTCAGCGACATCTCGTCACCACGCAAGGTGGCAAGACCGCGGTCTTCGGGAAAATTCTTGTATTCGTAGGTGAGCAACGCCCTGTACTCCTTGCCTGTCTTGGCAATAACCTTGCCCGTAGGCGTGATGTCGAGGAAATCGTTGCAGCTGCTCAGCCCCAACAGAGCCACGAGCAGCATCACTATCGTTTGTCTTGTTTTCATTGCTGTCCTCCTGTTAGAAATTCACGTTCACCCCAAAGATAAAGCTCTTGGCGATAGGTTGGGCGTAAGGATTGCCCATCGTCTCCGGGTCGAGATAGTTATGGTAGTCGCTGGCGATGACAAAGAGATTGCGTGCCTCCAATGAGAGCGATGCACTCTTGATGCCGATACGACTGGTCCAAAGCGTAGGCAACTTATAGCCGAGACGCACACTCTGCAGACGCACATAGTTGCAGTCTTTCACCCATGTGTCGAGCATGCTGTAGAGATTATACTCGTTATACTGTATGTACTCGCGCGTCCTTTCACTGCTGGTCATGAGTTTGGCGAACTGTCCGTTCGTGTTGTCCTGTGTCCAGCGGTTCAGAATATCGCGGTTGGTGTTCAGTCCACGGTCGTAGTTGGCAGGCGAATAGCTGGGCTGCACGCGCACCTTCATGCCGAGATTGAAGATAAAGTTGATGCCCAACTGCCAATTCTTGTAGTTCAGCGTGTTGATGAAACCTCCCGACACCTTCGGGTCGGTCGTGCCCATATAGGTATAGAGGTCGCGCTGTTCAGCTGCTGTGAGCGTGCTGGCACCTGCTGCGTTGAGCTTGAGCAGTTCGGTAGCACTCACCTTCTCGCCGTCCTTGGTAAGGAAGAGCGGATAGCCCTCTTCATCAAGTCCTGCTGTTTTATAGGCAAAGATGGCACCCACGGGATAACCTTCACGGCTGGGATAGGTGGAATTCTCCGCCACAGTCTCTTTCACGATTTTGTTGCTGTTGTAGCCGATGTTCAGGTTCGTCGTCCACGTAAAGTCCTTGGTGCGGATGTTGCGTGTGCCGACAGCCACCTCCACGCCATGGTTGTTCATGCTTGCCCAGTTGATGGTAGTGGAAGAGAAGCCTGTCTCCAGCGGCAGCATCTTCAGACCAATCAGATCCGAGCTGTGACGGTAGTAGTAGTCTACCGACAAGGTCACAGCATTGTCAAACACACCAAAGTCCAAACCGAGGTTCACGTTCTCTGTCTTCTCCCATTTCAGATCGGGATTGGGTGCCGTCTCGCTGGCTATCACGTCTTCGGTCGTACCGGGCAGAATGGTCACCCGGTTATAGGTGCCTATCAGATAGGGCGACGTATTCTTGTCGATGTTGCCCTGCAGACCATAAGAACCACGGAGGCTCAGGTTGTCTATCCATTTCACGTCTTTCAGCCACTTCTCTTCCTTGGCACGCCAAAGGGCACTCACGGAATAGAGGGGCAGATAGCGGTATTTCTTCGCCACACCAAACACGTCACTGCCGTCAAAGCGGACACTGCCGCCAATGGTATATCGGTCCATCAAGGTGTAGGAACCCGTAGCATACCACGACACATAGGCATTTTCGTTCTCGCTTTCCTGGTGGAGGGGATAACTGTCTGCCCAACTCTGCGAGGGGAAGATGACGGGCTGTGTGGTGAGGGTGCGCGGGTCATAGCCATAAGCCACGGAATAGATCGAGTTGTTCTTCACGTGGCGCACCTCCGTACCGAGCATCAGTCCGAGTTCGTGGATGTCTGAGAAAGTCTGATTGTATTCTGCCTGCGCCTTCCAGGTCCACTGTTTGTTGTGGTATTCCGTAGTCTGGTGCATGCCTCCGTCGGGCAGGAACGAACCGCGCGAGCCGTCACTCTTCACATACGTGGTGTTGAGCACCGTCTTGCGCATGGCATAGGTGTTCTCGCCGGCATACTTGCTCAACGAATAGGAGTCTTCCTGCAAACCGAACTGGGTGGTGAGTTTCAAGTAGCGGTTCACGCGAAGTTCGGCATCAAAGATAGCCATCACCGAACGGTCGCGGCGCTGATGCTTGGAGTTGGCACGCTCTTCAAAGATATTGAAGTCGAGCGACGAGGTCTCCTTGCCCTGCACGTTCACGTCATAGTTGTAGTTGCCGTTCTCGTCATAGGGAGTGAAGTAGGGATTTGCCAACCTGGAATAATACACGGGGTTCGTGAAACCGTTGGTATCGGTCATATACGTGTTCTGCTTGCGCTCGTTGGCATAGAGCGCCGCCCCCACCTTGAGGGCATGGTTGATGCGATAGTTGGTCTTGAGTGTGATGTTGTAGCGGTTGCTGCCCACACCCGTCACCGTGCCTTGCTCACCGGTATAGCCCACCGAGGTATAGTAGTCGGCACGCTCGCTGCCTCCTGAGAGGCTCACGTTATATTCCTGGTTGAGCACATTGCAGAACAGAATGTCGTTCCAGTCGGTATTGATGCTGCGCAAGCGGTTGATCTGGTCTTGTGCCGACTGACTCAACGCACTCCATCCTCCAGCTTTATAGGCACTGGTCTCGCCAAGCGCACTGAGAATGGAAGCCACGCCGCCCTTGTTCTCGCGGTAGGTATAGTCTGACCCGAGCAGAGCCAGTTCGAGGTCCACCTTCTCATTACTGTTGAGCAGGTTGAGGCGGTCTATGCTTGTCTTGGGCATAAAGGTCAGTTTGCCCGTGAAGTTGACAGTCGGAGCACCCAGTTTTCCCTTCTTGGTTGTGATGACAATCACGCCATTGGCAGCGCGCGCACCATAGATGGCTGTAGCTGCGGCATCCTTGAGCACTGTGATGTTGTCGATATCCGAAGGGCTCAAACCTGCGATGGAGGTCTGATAAATGTTGTCGATATCTTTCAAGTCGTCCACGGCAGGGATGTCCGTTCCCTCAAGTGGGATGCCGTCGAGCACCCAAAGCGGTTCCTGCGTGCCGTTGATCGAGGCTGTACCACGGATGCGTATCTTGACAGGCGCACCGGGTGCACCCGACGAGGTGACCGAGGCAAGACCTGCAATCTGTCCTGCCAAGGCTTGGTCGATGTTGTTGACCGCACCTACCGTCTCGTCGGAGATCTTCACTGTAGTCACGGCAGCGGTCAGTTTGCGGCGGTCTATCTTCTGGTAGCCGTTCACCACCACCTCGTTCATCTGCTTGGCATCCGACTTCAGCGTCACCACATAGTGGTCTTTGCCGTCTACGAGGTTTACCGTCTTGGTGTCGTAGCCAAGGTATCTCACTGTGAGTTGCTTCACTTCAGCACCTACTCTCAGGGTGAACTTCCCTTCAAGATCGGTCACTGTGCCTTCCGACACGTGCTTGCTGCCATCTACTATCGACACGGTGGCACCTGGCAGGAAGTCGTCCGCCACATCGCCGTCTGTCACCACACCCGTGATGATGCGTTCCTGTGCCTGCAGTCCCAAGACGATCAGCAACAGACCAGTGAGCAATACTATAATTCTTCTCATTCTTTTCTATGGTTTTCTACGATGATTACTTGATTTCCAGTCCCAATGCCGCCTGTATGCGCATGATGACATCGGCATAGTGCATGCGTGTAGCGGTGTCACCGCTATTGCGTTTGGCTTGCAGCATCTTGAGGATGCGCACCAGTTCGCCTCGTTTCACGCTGATGGCATCGCTCACACGCGTGGCCTGCACACCGCCCATGTCGATAGTGCGCGAGGCTGTGCTCAGGCTTTGGCATCCCCATGCAAACTGTGGGTCGTCGATGACGGCTGGTGCATCATAAAGTTTCTTGTTGATTTTCACGCCTTCACTTTCGGCTGCTGCTGTGATGAGTGCATCAACAAAAGACTTCTGCACGCCACGCTCCTGGATGTCGGGCGACTGTCCTGCAAGGGTCTTGGCGAAGATACGCTTGTGCAACATGTCCATCATATCGATGGCTGTAAACGCCTTCTTGCCGTTGGCTTGTTCGTTGGCAAACATACGCACCAAGCGGCTATTGTCCAGCATATCCCACAGCATATAGTTCTGTTGGTTGCGCAAAGCATAGTCGGGAGCCTGTTCCTGCACGCCTATCGGGGTCTGCTTGTTGAGATAGGTATATTGCGCAAGCGGTGCGCCAAAGAGCCATTCGGGATAAGTGAACACTTCGTCAATCAGGAACTCCACGGCGGCTTTCTGCTTTTCCTTCTCCACAAACGTGAAGGTTTTCTTGCCGTCGTCCACGGTGGTATTCTCAATATACATGCCGCCCACATTGGCGAGCACGTGATAGAGATACAAGCTCCACTGGTAGATCACGGCTTGATAGAGCTTGGACGCCTCATCATACGACTGTCCCAGTTCGCCCGTGCGTGTCCAATCTACGATGTGGGGCACCACCTTCTTCAGGTTTGCGATGCCCAGACGTGCCGACTTCACGGCATCGTCGCCCAAGTCTTCACTCAAGGCACGTGGGTCTATCGCCGTGCGCTGACTCTGTGCCTCGCTATATCTGTATTCATTTCCACGATGTTTATCCAGGAATTCGGTCTGCTGCTTGGCTGCAGCCTGCTCGTCGGGATACCAGCGGTAGCCCCACTCTATCGCCATCAAGTCGTAAGGACCGATGTGAGGGGCTATCTGCTTCACGCCGTCACCGGGCTGCGCCACATAGTTGAAGCGTGCATAGTCCATAATCGAGGCTGAAGTTCCGCCCACGCGATCGGTAAAGTGCGGTGAGCGCAGCGAGTCGGTGGCATAGGCGTTGGAGGCAATCATGTTGTGGCGCAAGCCCAACGAATGCCCCACCTCATGGCATGCCACAAAGCGGGCGGCGTCTCCTATCAGGGTGTCGGGCAGTTGATACTGCTGTGCGGCAGGATTGTATGCACCCGTCTGCACCATGATCCATTCGCGCAAGAGCGACTTCACATTGTGCCACCAGATGATGTCAGCTTCGAGGATCTCGCCCGTACGGGGGTCTATCACCGAGGGTCCCATGGCGTTGGCCTTCTCTGAAGCATCATAGGTGAGCACGGAATACTTCATGTCATCGCCTTCAGCGGCTATGCTGTCGGTCATGTCGAACACCTGCACGGCATTCTTGAAACCGGCACGTTCGAATGCTACGTTCCAATCGGTCATACCTTTCTTTATATAGGGACGCAGATAGGCGGGCACCGCCTGATCGATATAGAACGTGATGGGCTTCACCGGTTCCACCAGTTCACCACGCAGATAGGCTGCTGTATCCTTTGGTTCCAGACGCCAGCGGGTGATGTAACTGGCACGTTGCATCTCCTGTTGGCTGTCGGCGAATTGCAGACGCGAAGTAGAGAAGTAGCCCACACGCTGGTTTTCCTTTCTTCCAGTCATCGGAATCTCCGGCAGCAGTACGAGCGAACTGCTCACCACCACGGTCACGTTGGTCTTACTCTTGCCTTCGTGCACAATGGTTGTCAGTTCTGAAGTGGCTGTCACATTGTTGGCAAACGCCTTGATGTCGATGATGTGCGAAAGGTCTGAATTGGCAGAGGTGCCTAAGTTGATGAGGTTGAACACGTCGTTGAGGCAGTTCTTCTTGCCGTCGAAGAGTTCGTTCACCTTCACAAGCACGGTCTTGTCGTCAGCACTCACAGCCTCCACTTTGAGACTGGCAATGAGCGGGTCGATATAGTTGTCTGCCACAGAAACCGCCATGGCATCGCCCTGCGACACCTCTGGTGTGTTGCGCTGCTGGCGCACGAACACCGTCTTGCGGGCCTTGTCCCATTCAAAACGTATGCATTGGTTTTCATAATTGATGCCTTTGTTCACGCCGGCATCATTGAGTTCCATGGGCACACGCTGCAACTTGTTTGACACCAAGAACACACGTCCCATCATCTGTGCGGGTATTTCGAGGTAGAAGTCGTCGCCCTTGCGCACCACGTTCATCACGCCTTTCACTTCTACAGAATCTTTGCCTGTAATTTTCTTGTAATCCGATACAGGCTGTTCCACCTTCTTTTTCTTCTTGAAGAGCCCTATCATCGGCGACGGCATGGCATATGCACCGCAAACGGTCGCCATGCAAGAAGCCACCAAAGCCCCCAACATGATTCGTCTATTGTTCATCTACAAAAAACTAAATTCCTTGTTTTAAAATAATATTATCCGATGCAAAGATAATCACAATAAACTTACCAAACAAGAAAAGCATTACAATTTGTAACGAAAACAGCCTTTTTTTTGCGCTTTGATACTATCTTCCCTGATTTAAAGCATTTAGCACACTTTCGAATTCACACCTTCAGCCACGAAAAACTGCCACCGCAGTCCTGTTTCAAGGCATGCGATGGCAGCGTTCTTCTGTTGGTTGATGTGTGTAGTCGTCAGAATCCGAAGATTTCCTTCAACTTGGCGGTCAGTTCGTCGGTGTCAAACTTGCCCACCATGTTGCCGTCCTTATCTATCAGATACTTCGTGGGCAAATAGTGAACGGCATACTTGTCACTGATGTCGTTGGTCTTGTCAAGCTTGTAAGTCTTCGCATCCGCTATCTTCAAACCGCGGAGCACGTGATGGAACGGCTCAAGTCCGTCTTTCTTCACGGCATCGCGCCACTTCTGCGGATTGCTGTCGTCGTCAGACACATAGACGAAATCCAGTCCTTTCTTGCCATATTTCTCATAGAGTTCCTTCATGTGGGGATTGCTCGCACGACACGGGCCGCACCATGAAGCCCAGAAATCGAGCACCACATATTTGCCCTTCAACTTGGAGAAGGTGAACTTCTTGCCATTGATGTCGGTGGCAGTGAAATCGGGAGCAGGCTTGCCCGGCTCGATTTTCTCGCGGGTGGCAATCTCACTGGCAATCTCTTTCGCCCGGTCTTGCTGCTTCAAGCGGTCGGAAAGACAACCATAGAGTTCTTTGGCTTCGTCGAGCGAGCATCTGCCCATCAGGAAGGCAAGCACAATGAGAGACTTGTCGGTATCGGGATGCGACTTGATATACGCCATGCTTTTCTTGTCTGAAGCTTGTTGGAATGGATCAGAGAATTTCTCCAAGCTTTCCTTGTAGGCTTCGTCTTTCGAGGCATGACTGAGTTTGTTCACCGCATTGAGGATGGCATTCTCGTCTGCCACCACACTGCTATATTCGTCTTCCTCATACTGCGCCTTGCTGCCTATGACTACAGGATGGCGAGGATCAAACACGTTGATGGCCACCACCATATCAGCCGGCGACATCATCACATAGGTCTGTCCATCCATATAGTACCGAAGACCATCTTTATTCGTGGTGAATGTTCCAAAGGCTCCTTCGCCTATCGTTCCCTTGAACGAGAAGGTGCCGTCCTTGACCAGACAACTGTCCACCACATAGGTATCCTGACTGCTATAGCCAAGATAGAGATACTTGTCTTCGTAGCCGTTCACGAAGCCCTTGATCGAGAAAGGCTTTGTCTGCGCCGATGCGCTGGCGGCGCAGAGCAATGCTGCGCCAGCCAAGAGATTGAGTTTATTCATCATGTTTTCTGATTTGTTTCCTTGTTAGTCTGCACTATAACCAGGGGTCTGCATGTCCTTCGGCAACTTGCTGTTGTAGAGGAACTCGTCGGCCGGTATCGGGAACACGTTGTACTGCGGGTCGGCATACTGATCGTTGAAGTCGGTAGCGATGTTTCCGAAGCGGAGCATAAAGTCGAGTTCACGTCCGCCCTCACCAAAGAGGTTACGAAGGTCTTCCTCGAAGATGAGCTTCAACAAAGCCTCGTCGGTCGTGGCAGCATCGACAAACGACACATCGGTATAGCCTGCATGAGTGAGCACGGTCTTGAGCAGTGAGCGAGCCTCAGCCTTGTCGCCTCCCGCACGTACCAAAGCCTCGGCACGAAGCAGATACATCTCGGTGAGACGCATGTCGTATTGCGACTCGGTGATGGTGTTCGTCGTCTGGTTCACCATGTCGACAGTCTTGCTGATGCCCCACATCGTCACCTTCACCAAAGAATAGCTGCCGTCTGCGTTCCATTCGATGTTGGTTCCCTCGGTGGCAGTGAACATTTGGTCTTTACGTGGGTCGTTGTCAAAGAGTGCCTTGAAATTATCGGTCGGCAGATATTGCGGTGATGCTCGGTAGAAATAGTCTTCATACACGCTGGTCTGACTGTCGTAAGGCTTGATACCGAATATCACCTCACTGCTCTCCACGCCTTCGCTTTTGAAGATGTCAACCACGTTGTCCGCCAACTGATAGGGACCGTTGTCGATTACATCTTTCGCCAGTTCGGCTGCAGCGGCATAGTCGCCTTCACCGCCACGGAGCATAAGCACACGGGCTTTCAAGCCTTCGGCAAACCACTTGGTGATGTAGTAGGATTTATTCTCAGAAGGTGCGTTGGCTATGGCGAAATCGCAGTCGGAAAGGATTTGAGCATAGGTATCTTTCACCGAACTGCGGGCGATAGAAGAATTGGAAACCTTGCTTGCCTGAGTGCGCAGCAGAATGCCGTAGGGACTGCTCTCGTCCCAGGAATAGCCGAACTCACGGAGCAGATTATAGAATGCCAAAGCACGCATGCCATACGCCTCACCGAGAATCTCTTTTTTCTTGTTGTCGGTAAACCAAGAATCGCTGGCAGCTGTCACCTGGTCGATCACGCAGTTGGCGGCATTGACCGTCTTGTAGTGCTGGCTCCAGAAATAGCTGGAATAAGAGATGACAGCGGCACTTCCGTGGGTCTCAAACATATAGGGACCTTGATAATACTCATAAAGACCTGCAAAATCGGCAGTAAACGTGTCATAATAGCGATTACACTGGGTGGCTTGCTGGTCGTAGTTGTCCGTGCCGGATGCCACAAAGGTGTAATACATGCCGTTGAGCAAGCGCTGGGCACTCTTCTGGTCTACCACCACGTTGCCGTCTACTTTATATTGTGTGGGCAGTTCGCTCAGTTTGTCGTTGCACGAAGTGAACATCGTGCCGCCGAGCAGGAGTGCTGCGCCGAAAAGGATATATGATGTTTTCATCTGTAATCTTCTTTTGTTTTACATGTTAGAAACCGAGACGCACACCGAAGGTGAAGCTCTTCACGGTAGGATAGCTGGAGATGTCACGACCGCCACCCGAGATGCTGTAGGGATCATCGCTCACGGCAGGATCCGGACCGGGATACTTCGTGATGGTAAAGAGGTTGCTGGCGGTCACATACACTTGGGCATTGGTCATCTTCAACTGCCCCATCAGCTTGCGTGGCAAGTTATATGACAACGACAAGGTCTGCAACTTTAGGTAAGATGCGTCGTAGACATTGAGGTTGGTCAGCGTGTACCAGTTTTGGTAGAGGCTGGCAGGACGGTCGGTCAGGCGGCTGGGCGTAGAAGCCTCCAGCACACGCACGCCACGGTTGGTGAGCGAATTGAATCCCATGTCCTGAACATCCTTCTGATAGATCAGGTCGTTGCCATAACTGAAGGTAAAACCGGCAAGCAGCGACCAGTTCTTATAGCGCAAACTCGTTGTCAGACCGCCATAGAAGTCTGGGGTGCAGTTGCCGATGACATCCTGATAATACATTCCGCTTTCATTGAGTTGCAATTCCAAAGAACCGATGCCCAAGTCGGGATACATGTAAGTCCACATGCGGAAGCGGCTCTTATAATCTTCGAGCTGTTCCTGTGTCTTGATGATGCCCACCGCCTTGTATCCACAAAGCTGTCCGAGCGATTCGCCTTCTTTGATGACGCTGGTGCCCAGGTTCAGCGATTTGCGGTCGGTCGTACTTGTGAACATGTCGCCATAGATATTGAGCACTTTGGAGGCGTTGTGCGAGATGTTGAGTGCTGCCGTCCAACCCCAGTCGTGGTTGCGGATCAGGTCTGCCATCAATTCCAACTCAATACCCGTATTGCGCACCTTCGCCACGTTGCTCACCACCGTCGAATAGCCTGTGCTGGGTGCGGGGGTGATGTTGAGCAAGGCTCCGTCGGTCGTCTTGTGGTAATAGTTCAAGGTTCCGCTGAGGCGGTTGTTCAGGAAAGCAAAGTCAAGCGCCAAGTCATACTCTGTGGTGCTCTCCCAACGGATGTCGTCGTTGCCGAGCTGCGTAGGATAGACGGCATTGCTGCCTGCATAGGAATTGGGGGAATAGAGGGTAAGGAACATCCAGTTGCTGATTTTCTGCGTACCGGTCTTGCCGAGGCTGGCACGGATTTTCAAGTCGTCAATCCATTTAGCACCAGACATAAACTTCTCTTTCGAAAGACGCCAAGCAACGGCACCCGAGGGGAAATAACCCGTGCGGTGAGCCTTGGAGAACTTGGAAGAAGCATCCGAACGGCCTGTGAAGGTGAAGAGGTATCTGTCGTAGAGTGAATAGTTGGCGCGCAGATAGAACGACAGCAGAGACGTTTGGGCTGAAGGGTTAGCTCCAGCTACCTTTGTGGCATACATCGCAGAACTCAATCCATTGAGATAGGTATCATCCGGATAGCCCTTGCCCGAAGCTGAGAAATACTCGGTTTGGTCGGTTTCCCAAGCTGTTCCGACAACGGCATCCACATGATGGTTCTCGTTGAAGTCGTGTGTATAGGTAAGATTGTTCTCCCAATAGAAGTTGGTCGTGATCGACTGCGACTGCGATCCCTTGCCGCCTTCGGAGTCTTCAGCGCCATAGTAGCCGGACACTTTGATGTAGCTGGGCACATAGTTGCGCTGGTTATAATTGTTGTAGCTCACAGAGATAGTGCTCTTGAAACGCAGGTCGTCAAGGATTTTATACTCGCCGAAAGCGGACCCCTTGAAACCATAGGTCTTGGCTTCATTGGTAACGGAAGCCAATGCCACTGGGTTTTGGAAGCCCATATAGCTGCTGTTGACAGACGACAACTTCGAATAATCGGCGTATGTTCCGTCTTCATTATAGGCGGGGAGAACGGGCGGAGCCAACAGCGCCTGTCCGTAGACACCACTCGAAATGTTGTTCTTCGAATAAGAGAATGTCGTGTTGATGCCTGCACGGAAACGCTTGGAGATTTCAGAATCCATCGACAATTTGCCCGTATAGCGGTTGAAGTCGGTGCCGATAACCGTTCCGTCCTGGGTGTTGTATGACAGGGATGCATAATAACGGCTCTTCTGACTGCCACCGCTCAACGAGGCATTGACCGTGTGAGACACACCTGTGCGCAACACAAGGTCGAGCCAGTCGGTATTGGCATTGCCGACAGAAAGCAAGCTGGCCAATACAGTGTCATTGTTTCCACTTCGCCCATTGGCGGCCAAATTGGCGTTCGACTGGGTGATAGATTGCGTAAGCGCATCGATATACTGCTGTCCGTTGAGCACTTTCTCCTTGATCGGATTCGAAATGCCCAAAGCGTAGCTCACGTTGATTTTCGGTTTCTGGTCACGTGCACCTTGCTTGGTAGTGATAATCACCACACCATTAGCTGCCTTTGAACCGTAGATGGCTGTAGCCGACGCATCTTTCAATACGGTGATGCTCTCGATGTCTTCCATGTTCAAGCCCACCAAGCTATTCAAGCCGCGGGCGAAAGAACCAGAAATGGCAGAATTGAAGTCATCACCATAGTTGGCGGCTTCGATAGGATTGGCGATTTCGTCAGATGAAATATAGTTGTTGCTGATTTCGGTCGGGATGCCGTCGATGATGTAAAGAGGGTCTACACCGCCTTGGATAGACGAACCGCCACGCACACGGATGCGAACAGCACCACCGGGAGAGCCGTCAGCCTTGGTCACCTGCATACCTGCCACCTTGCCGGCAAGGGCATCGTCGAGGGTGACAGCTGATGTGTTGATCAGTTCTTTGGCGTCGACGGTAGTCACAGAACCGGTGAGGTCTTTCTTCTTCATCGAACCATAGCCTACCACGACCACATCGTTGATGGTGCGGTGGTCGTCGTCCACGACAATCTTCATATTCTGGGCTCCTGCCTTGCGGCGCAAGGTCTTCTTGCCGATATACGACACGGTAATCACGTCGTCGGGTGTGGCATCTGGAATATTGAAGTTTCCTTCGGCATCGGTAACGGTACCTTTCGTCGTGCCGACCACATTGACGCGTGCGCCAATGAGCGGCTCTCCATCAATGTCGACGATGCGTCCGCTCACGCCGCCCTTAACTTGCGGTTTCGACTGAGGGGCATTTGTTCCTGTTGAGTTCTGCTTCACCACGATGTAGCGGCCGTCTTGCTTGGCAGTGAACGGAAGCTTCTGGATCAGGGTGCGCACAGCTTCAAGTGCCGTAGCGTTCTTGACAACTGCCGTCACCTTGTATTGACTCAGTCGGTTGTAGTCGTAGTTGATTTTGTAGTAACCCGACTGACGCTCCACCTGGTTGAGTGCCGATGGTAGAGGTTCCTTGGTTACAACGAGCGAAACCTTGTTGCCTTGCGCCTGAACAAACGTGGCGAAGAGGAGCAACAAGAGGCTCATAGCAATTCGTTTTGCTTTCTCTCTTTTCATAATTCTCAATTTTATTAATACTGTTTTATCATCTCTCTACACCATTAATACACACACTGGCAAGAAAGGGGTACTATAAAATTGCAGAAATTTACATTTTTCTTTCCTTACACAACAAATTAACACAAGGAAAGAGGATACGTTGGACGAATATTCCAACAACGCACGCGCGATAAATAATAAGGTAGCACCTCGATGCCACATGAGTATAGCCACAAGAGCCGTTGAGTATAACCTCAATGGCTCTTGAGGTTAACCTCGTTGGCGGATGAGGTTAACCTCGTGATCAGTGCACGGTCACTACGTCGTCTTTGAGTGACACGTGGGCAATGCCCAACTCATTGATGCGGGAAATGATGGTGGCAAGGTTGTCCTTGTGCTCTGCCACAAAGTGCAGGCGCAAATCCATGACCAGCTCATTTTCAAAGACGATGCTCACGTTATACCAACGGCCAAGTTCCATCATCATATCTACCAAACGGCTGTTGCCGAAATAGAAGAAACCTTCCGTCCACTGCGTAACACCGTAGGTGTCGACATCAGACAACATCATGTCACCGTCACCAGACACTTGCGCCATCTGCCCTGGCTTGATGAAGCGCTCCACACCGTCCGTGTTTTTCACAGCCACACTTCCCTCAAGCAGCGTCACACGCGCATTCTTCGTGGAGTAAGCACACACATCGAAAACCGTTCCGTGCACGGTGGTCACCATATTCTCTGTGGTCACCACAAAAGGATGGTGCGCATCATGCTTCACATCGAAGTATGCCTCACCCGACAAGCTCACATTACGCGTATTCCCCACAAAACGTTCTGGGAACCCCAAGTGACTGTCGGCATTGAGCCAAACGACAGACCCGTCTGGCAGAACCACGCGCGACACCTTGCCACGGGGATTGGAAACCTCCATCATGCGTATGCGTTCGGTGTGTTGAACAGGGCGGTTGAAAGCGAGTGACTTGCCTTGAACCACTTGCGGTGTACCGTCGTCTGCCGTCAACGTAACATCCTGTGCACCTTCGACAGCAGAAAAGACCTCTACCGACTGCGCCTTTTTCGTCTTCAATATGGGCGTAATCACCAGGGCAAGCAACAGCACTGCCGCTGCAAGCGCAACGATTTTAAGAATGAGCGGACGATTGAAACGGGATGCAGACCGCCCAGTAGCCTCAACAGAATCCACCTCAAGTGTCTGGCGGAAACGCTCCCATGCCTTGTCGGCATCAGGACTGTCTACCCTACCCTTGTGTAGCGCACGTCTCACTTCGAGCACCTCGAAATCTGAAGGCATGCCGGAAAGCATATCATTGTTGTCTGTCTGCATCTTGTTTTTCATCTATTATTATACAACGGTACATGGAGAATGGGTACTCTTTTTATTTCTTTTTCACATTAAAATGGTCGCGCAAGAGAGCGAAGGCCTTCACGATGTGCTTCTTCACGCCATCTGACGTGATGCCCATCATATCGCCCACCTCACGGTAGGTATGCCCTTCGAGATAGCACTGCTCCAGCACGAAACGGGTTTTCGGCGGCATCTTGTCTATCTCCTTGCGCACTTCACCGATACGTTCCTCCATGGTCTGCCAATAGTGGTCGTCTTCCTCACTGAACGAGGCGCGGCAGTAGGCTTCATAGACCGACTTGCCCTTCTGCTTGCGCAGATAGTTGAGACAGCGGTTGCGCACGCTCACGAAAAGATAGGACGACAATGTTTCGATTTGAAGGGAGCCATGTTCGTGCCAAAGACGGGAAAACACATCAGACACAATATCCTCGCTCGCGCCCGTATCTTCTATGAAATCATAGGCATAGTGATACAGTCGCGAGTAGTATTCCTTGTATATCTGCTCAAATGCTGATATAGATACTGTCTCCGGCATATGTTCTCTCTCTTTGTCTATCCCTTCCGTTCACGCCCTTACATGTGACGAAACAAAAATGTGGACTAAACCACCATCTTTCAAGTGACTTAATCCACATTCTTGTCGGGATGACTGGACTCGAACCAGCGACCTCACGCCCCCCAGACGCGTGCGCTAACCAACTGCGCTACATCCCGAACAAAACGCTTCTTGTTCAAAAGCGGTGCAAAGATACACACTTATTATGACACCTGCAAGTTTTTTCGCAGTTTTTAATCATAAAAACGGGATTGACGTGCTTTTTCCGCCAATCCCGCAAACAATGTCTGTCACTTTTTCTTCAACAGGTCCACTTCCACGATACGCAGTTCCACCTTGGCTTTCGAGGAGACAAAGCGGTCGAGTTCGTTCGCCTTACCGCCAGCCAACTCCTTGACATCGCCATACTTACTGCTATCTGTAGAGGGCGCCAGCATCTTGATGGTAAGGTCGGAAGCTGCCACAGGTTTGTCGATATGGAGATGCACATACCCCAATGTTGGATAGGTCAAGCCCTCCCAAACTTTCTTCTTGCCTGCAAAGACCTGCAACGGATAAACCTTGTTGCGCCAGCCTGTGAGTTTGATGGCAATTTCATCCACGCGCTCACGCTTAGCCAACTGATAGGTGATCCAAGCGTTCTCCTTCTTTCCGTCGCTCTTCCATTCCGAGGCTTCGTTGTCGTCAAAGCTGTTGTTCACGGTGGCCTGCTCCGAACCTGCCACTGCACGTTTGATATCTATCGTCTCATATACATCTTTATAAGATGGTGTGGACGGAGTCTCGCCTCGTTCCAGACGGCAGGGCAACGTGTATTGGGGCAAGTAGCGGTCGGCATCTACCGGCTGAGTAGACAATTGGGTGACAACGGTCTTCAAACTGTCGGCACCGGCACAAAGGGTGATGTCACCGGCATGAACCGCACTGCGGATGAGCACACGGTTGACGCCACACTCCACGGGAAGGACGATGCTGTTGATATAGTTGCCGCTATTGTCTTTCAGCATGGGGCGGTCGGACGGTGTGCGAGTATCCGCCTTCATCACATCCTTGCTGTAATCAAACTTCTCTTTCGTCACAGCCAAGCCGCCCAGCCATTCTCCTTCGCCATACATCGTGAAGCGGATATCTCGGTTGTCAAGCGGGCAACGACGACCTTGCTTGTCGACCACCTCCACCTGCACAATGGCCATGTCTGCACCATCCGCCTTGAAACCTTCCGGATTCTGGATGGTGGTCAACTTGATATGGTCCGGCTTGCCTGCTGTTTCTATCGCATAGCGGCTCACCTCCTTTCCGTCACGATAGCTGATGGCCTCCAGCGTTCCCGGCTGATAAGCGATGCTATCGAAGGTGAAGAGATACTGGTAGTCGCGACGAGGTGTACCTACAGGACGACCATTAAGACGGAGTTCCACCTTGTCGGCAGAAGACACCACATAGACAGGCTTCACGGTGCCTTGCGGATAGTTCCAATGACCGACGATATAGGTACGGTCGTTTTCCGGTGTCACCCAACCATCCCACATCACCTGATGGGCATAGAAGGCATCCTTGGGAATACGAAGGGCGTCGGTCACGCCACTGGTGCGATAGTTAACCGAACCGCGGAAATGGGTGTTGGTGTCACTGAACACGATCTTGGTTCCACCGGAGTTCACACGCTTTCCTGTGCCAGGACGCTCCAAGTAGTAATCATACCAGGCACGCACCATCTGCACGGCAAATTCGTCCATATTGTGATTATACTCCGGAGCAGGTTTTCCACGATAGAGCGGACCGTCGCCCTCCTGGTGATAAGGATAACTCCAGTTGTCCCAATTCTTGCGCAAGCCTTCGTCGCGGCAATATTCCATCATCCACATCGGGTGTGCCTTGCTCTTGTTCACATAGAGCATCTCGCCGCCATACTCGGCTTCGGAGATGGCAAGCATCTCGCGCGAACCGATGGCACGTCCGCCATTGGGATCATACTGGTCGCGCAACTTCTTCATCTCCATAAAATGCTCACGGCTCACGCCTTTGTTGCCGCACTCATAAAACAGAATGCTGGGGTTGTTGCGGTTATAGATGATCGCATCGCGCATCAGTTCCACACGCTGTTCCCAACGACGTCCCTCCACATCTTTCTCTGCATCTCCGGCAGGCATGGCCTGTATCAAGCCTACGCGGTCGCACGACTCCACGTCTTGTTTCCACGGTGCCACGTGCATCCAACGCACCAAGTTTCCGCCGCTTTCCACCATCAGTCCGTTGCTGTAGTCGCTCATCCAAGCCGGCACGCTCAGTCCCACTGCCGGCCATTCGTTGCTCGTCCGCTGTGCATAGCCATGCACCATCAATGTCCTGTCGTTGAGCTGTATCATGCCTTCGCCAAAGTGCGTCTTGCGGAAGCCCGTACGCGTAACGACTTCATCAGACAGAGTTCCGTCTGCCGACTTGAGCGATGTCTTCACGGTATAGAGGTATCCGTAGCCCCAGCTCCAGAAGTGCATGCCGTACATCGGTGCACTGGCAACAGCCTGGACGGTATTCCCGGCATTGACCGTAAAAGGTTTCCCGTCAAACCGAACCACAGGCTTGCCGTCGGCATCCAGCACATCCACATGCAACTGGTAGGAAGCCGCCGATGCACCATCGTTACGTATTTCCGACTCCACATGGAGCGTCATGGTCTTTGCCTTCACGTCGAAGTCTGAGCCATAGACATATACACCTGTGGTTTTGAGATTACTGTAAAGTGGCAAGGTCTGGTACACCTTGTCGCAAACATGAAGATATACATTCTTGGGGATGCCACCATAGTTGGCGTTGAAGTTCTTGTCGTTCCATTGATAAGCGCTGTTCGTGGCACGTTCCCGATAAGTCCAACTGTTGTCCACACGAACCGCCATCACGTTTTCACCTTCTTTTATATAAGGTGTAAGGTCGAAGCCGCATGCCATCACTCCATTCTCGGAGATACCCAGCTTATGACCGTTCAGATAGAAGTCGGCAGCAAAGCGCACACCCTCAAACTCTACGAAATATTTTCTTCCCTTCACTTTATTCAATGTGAAGGGCTTGCGATACCACATGACGGTATCCGACAACTGTTCGATAGCCTTGCGGAATGCCTCGCTTTCATTGTAAGCCCGCGGCAAGGTGATCTGTTGCCATGTGATATCACTGCATTCAGGTTGTTCCGCCCCCTTCATGTCACCTACCTGAAGGAGCCAACGGGAATTGAAATTCAGCTTCTCCCGTTTTGCCGCAAACGATGCGACCGTCATCAACACGAGAGAAAGCAACAATAAGATTCGTTTATTCATATTAGGATGATTGGTTTTATTCTGCTGCAAAGATAACGCAAGAAAAAGAAAATGCCAAACAAAAGCATTATTACTTTGCTTTTGTTTGGCATTCAAATATGGTGAAAAACAGGTCTTATGTCTGCTGATGTTCTTTTCTGTATTCACGAGCCGCATAGGCAAGCACGACAAGGAATCCCACCAAGGGCACAACAAACGGCATCACCACATGGGTATGGTCTGCGATGAGTCCCATCAACAGAAATCCACAACCGCCGATAGGTGTCATCATCAGCAGCGAGGATGCACTCTTGGTCAAATTACCCAATCCGGTAAGAGCTATGGAGAATATGGTGGGGAACATGATGGCTTCGAACACATAGTTGCACAACAGCGCTCCAAGCGACACCATGCCCAGGTTCATCAGCACCAGCACATTGCACACCACGCATCCCACGGCACAGACAAGCAACATCGTGGTAGCCTTGACGCTGCGCATGATCCATGAACCGGCGAAACGTCCCACCATGAAAAACGCCAATGCACACGTGAGCACCACCGAGGCAGTACGGTCGCCCATCCATTCCATGCCCGTCACAAAGTTGATGAAGTAGGAATTGATAGAGATTTCCGCCACCTCATAGCACAACAAGGCAAAGAGACCGAAGACGAACATCTTGTGATGGGCAAAGAGTTTGCCGATATTCGATCCGCCAGTCTGGTCTTCCTCCGTCGCGTCATACTTGATTTCCGGTAATTCCACGCGGGAGAACACCAAGGCGATGAGCAGTACCAAAATACCCAAGATGGTGTAAGGAACAGCCACGTTGCCGCCTTCTTCGGTGTTGTTGAAAAGGAACTGCCCGATGCACAGGGTGGCGAAGATACCGCCCAAACCATTGAACGACTGCGAGAGGTTCAGTCGGCTGGTCGCCGTTTCCTTGGCACCCAGTTGGGTGACATACGGATTGGCAGCTGTCTCCAGAAACACCAAACCACAGCCGATGATGAACAGGCACCCGAGGAAAGCGTAGAAACTTCCCATTGCCGCTCCGGGGATGAAAAGCAATGCACCCAAGCCGAAGAGCAGGAGACCGAACACCACTCCCCGCCGATAGCCATAGCGGTTGATGAAGATGCCTGCCGGTATCGCCATCAGGAAATAGCCCAGATAGGTGGTCACCTGGATCAAGGCGGAATGGGTGATGCTGATATGCTGTACGTTCTGGAAATGCTTGTTGAGCACATCCAATATGGCACGGGCAAAGCCCCACAGAAAGAAGAGCGACGTGATTAATACAAAGGGGACAAGATATTTCTTGTCGGTGATTTTCTTCTGTTCGTCTGACATTATTTCTTGCTTACGGGTTCTATCACCTTCCATACTCCAGCCGCCAAAGCGCCTCCCACCAACGGACCGACAATGAATATCCAAAGATTGGTCAATGCCGTGCCGCCCTGAAAGAGGGCGGGTCCTATCGAACGGGCGGGATTAACCGATGTTCCGGTATAACGGATACACGCCAAATGCACCAACACGAGCGAAAGGCCGACGGCAAGACCGGCAAAATTGTTGGTTGCGCCATTGGTCTTGGCTGTTGTCCCAAGCACCACGAGCACGAAGACAAACGTGAAGAACACCTCTGCCAGTAAACCGCCCAATGGGGCAATGGTCGTTGTGCCACATGCCTGCAGGTCGTTGGCGCCTGTGCCCTGAAGACCTGCCGTAGAGGTGAGCAGGAACAGGATGGCTGCGCCCAACACGCCACCGATGCACTGGAAAACAATGTAGTTCACCGCATCCTTGCCACTCATTCTGCCACTGAGAAAAACGCCAAGGGTAATGGCTGGATTGATATGGCAGCCCGAAATGCCGCCAATGGTATAGGCCATCGCCACGACAGCCAATCCGAATGCCATGGCTGTGCCGACCACCGAGGCAGCATTGCCATTGTCACATCCCAAGCTGACAGCCGCTCCGCAGCCCATCAACACGAGCACCATCGTGCCCACAAGTTCAGCTAAATACTTTTTCATAATTACCGATTATTTGTTCATATCTTCATTCTGCGCATTAGAACATGCCTTAACTTGAGGATATAACGCCAAAACCGAGAAAATATTTTGTCATGTGCCTCCCTTTATTTTGCATTGTCTTCATTTTGCACTATCTTTGCACCCAAGTAAACACATCGGTTATGAAAAATGACTTGAAACTTCTCGTCAAGGAAGTGGAAAAGAAAGTAGGGAAAGAAATAAACCTCTCCTCGGATTTCGAAAAGTTGGAAAAGATATTCAGCAAGCACAACATCTTGCTGAAGTCGCAATCTTTGAAAAAGGTGTGGGGTTTCCTCATCGGCAAGGAAAAGCCGTCAAAGGAAACGCTCGACAAGATGGCACTGTTTGCCGGCTTCCAGGATTGGGCCAGCTTCCAGAAAGCACTGCACGGCGGCAGTGATGAATGATTAATTACACTCGTCATGTAAAGAGACAGACAAGTGATACCATCATTGGTTTTCACCATGCCGTTCTTGCTTCCATTTCAGTAGTTGACTATATACTTTCCTTCTCATCATTTACACCTATCCGCGATTAATTTTCACGCCGCATTACACCTATCCGCGATTATCGGATGCGCTATTTCGCACCTATCCGCGATTAATTCCAAATATTCTCCGTAACGGCTACTTGCACTACGCCCGAAGCAAGACAGGTCAGGGGAATGAGTCAAATCTGAAGAAGTTTTGCGAATCGTCACCATCTTCGTTTCTTAAAGGTTGACTATACTTTGGGCAAATCTCACGCCTATGTTGCCTATGTTTTGGGGATAATTTTACGAAAAGTTGCCTATGTTTTGGGCAATTTTTATTCCATGTTGCCTATATTTTAAGAAAATGTACGTATCTTTGCAACTAATCAAAAGATTTTATCACTATGATACATAGGCAATTACTCAAGCAGTTGGAAAAATGGAGCAATCGTAGCAACAGAAAGCCATTGATACTGCGCGGAGCACGACAAGTAGGCAAAACCACATTGGTAGATGAATTCAGCAAGAATTACGATGTCTACATCAAACTGAATCTTGAACTGAGTGCTGATGCAAAGGCTTTCAGTATTTCTGACAATGTTGAAGAAATATACCAATACATATGTCTGCAAAAGAGAATAGTGGCAGACACCTGCAAACGCACCTTGCTGTTTATAGACGAGATACAGAACGAGCCGAAAGCGGTTGAACTGTTGCGCTATTTTTATGAGAAGATGCCATGGCTTCATATCATTGCTGCTGGTTCAAGACTACAAACGCTTATAAAGCAGCGTATATCATTCCCCGTAGGCAGAGTAGAATATATGTCACTGCGTCCCTGCTCTTTTTTAGAATATCTAGACGCAATGGGACTTTCATCTTTGGCAGAGATGATAAAGGAAGCTAAGGTTGCGCCCATCTATCATGACATGCTGAATGAACATTTCAACCGTTACACACTAATTGGCGGCATGCCAGAAGTTCTGGCAGAATACGCCAAGCATCAAGACTTGACACAGCTATTGCCTATCTATCAGTCGTTATTGAACAGCTATAACGAGGATGTAGAGAAATATGCCCGAAACCAGAATCAGACAAACATAATACGACATCTACTTACCCACGGATGGGCTGAAGCTGGGCATACTATCACATTCAACCGCTTTGGCGGAAGTAGCTATACCAGCAAGGAAGTGCATGAAGCCTTAGAAGTATTGCAGAAAGCATTTCTGCTAAACCTTGATTACCCGGTAACAACAGTAAAGGCTCCCACTACACCTGCACTCAACCGGCAGCCAAAGCTTATATGGCTCGACTCTGGCATCATGAATTTTTCTGTTGGCATACAGACAGAATATCTGCAAAACAAATCACTCATTGACGTATGGAAAGGACATGCCGCAGAACAGATAGTAGCCCAAGAGCTGCGCATAGTTCTGGACCGCAATTATAGGAACGAACAATTCTACTGGACAAGAGACAAGAAAGGTTCAACGGCAGAGGTAGACTTTGTATGGCAATACCAAACAGGCATTATTCCTATAGAAGTAAAATCGGGCACAAATGCCCATCTCCGTTCCCTACATTCATTCATGTCGACCGATGATGCCATAGATGCCGCCATAAGAGTTTGGCCTGGTCCATACAGCATTGACAAAGTTACTACCCCGACTGGCAAAACATTCAGCCTAGTCAACCTACCCTTCTATTATGTAGGAATATTAGACCGGATATTGGCGAAGGTGCTTGCATAAGCGCAACCTTTACCGTTCAAAGTTCTATCTGATGTTTGCCAGCTGCCGGAAAGGTGTCTGGTGCACGTTATTCTCAGCTATTCGGTAGGAAATTTGCTGTGACAATCGTCTGCCGAGCATACACAATCGAAAAAGGGATTCGTCCTTGCTGTCGAATCCCTTTTATTTCTTTCGAAAGAAGCTTGAGGCTTATTCCTTTGTGATGGTTCTCTTCTCTGCGATACGAGCCTTCTTGCCCGTGAGCTTGCGGAGATAGTAGAGCTTTGCACGACGTACTTTACCGCGCTTGTTCACCTCGATGCTGTCGATGTTGGGTGACTCAATGGGGAAGATACGCTCTACGCCTACTGTTCCTGACATCTTGCGAACAGTGAAACGCTTCTTGTCACCATGGCCGGAGATGCGGATCACCACACCACGATAGAGCTGGATACGCTCCTTGGAACCCTCGATAATTTTGTAAGCGACTGTAATCGTGTCACCAGACTTGAACTCTGGGAACTGCTTGCCGGTTGCAAATGCTTCTTCAGCAACTTTAATTAAATCCATTGTGTGTTATAATTAAATTTGTTTATCGTTCTCGCGCAACGTAACGGGCAACTCTTCTTCCCATCATAGGTTACGCCGAAAAGCGGGTGCAAAGTTACTATATTTTATCCGACGCCGCAAATTTATTTTGCTTTTTCTCAACCATTTAGGCGATATACAGGTTTAGCTTTGTTTGTCTGCCTTCCAAAAGGAGCAAATGACATGTTTGTATCCCGTCCACCCGCCTCTCGCCGATTTGTCACAACGATTTAATAGCAGAGCCGACATGCTATGTCGGCAGAAATGCGTAACTTTGCACTGCAAGTTACACCTTATTATATATAATATAGCAACACGGCAACAGACATGAAAACAAAACAGATGATCAGCAGCGGAGCTGCGGCAGTGATACTTCTCGCTGCAACTTCGTGCGCCACCACCCACAAGGCAGCCTACACGGTGAGCGGGGTGGAGAAGTCGAGAATATTGATTGACCGACGCTATGACGCCACCCCGGACGCCGACGCCGCCAAGTTTATCGCCCCCTACAAGCACAAGGTAGACAGCCTGATGAGTCCTGTGATGGGAACAGCAGCAGAGTCGATGTCGGCACACAGACCGGAAAGCAAGCTGTCGAACCTGCTCGCCGACATCCTGATGTGGAAGAGCAAGGACTATAACGAGAAGCCCGACTTCGCCGTGTATAACATCGGCGGCATGAGAGCCTCATTGGTCAAGGGGAAAGTCACCTACGGAGACATACTCGAAGTGGCTCCCTTCGAAAACAAGATATGCTTCATCACCCTGAGCGGCAAGAAGGTGACAGAGTTGTTCGGACAACTGGCTGCTGTGGGCGGCGAGGCGGTGAGCCATGGCGTGAAACTGGTGATTACCCGCGACGGAAAACTGGTGAGCGCACAGCTCAACGGCAAAGAGATCGACCCGAATGCCAGCTATCGTGTGGCTACGATAGACTATGTGGCTCAGGGCAACGACAAGATGGATGCGTTCAAGAGCGGAACCGATCTCGTCTCGCCACAAGAGCAAAGCAACAACGTGATGTATATCATCATGGACTATTTCCGCTACATGGACAGCCAAGGCAAGACGGTGGACAGTCAGGTGGAAGGAAGAATCGTCATTAACGGATAACGAACAAACGGAGTAAGCTATGTATAGAAAGATATTGGCAGTATTGGTGGTGTGCGCAACAATGGGCACACTGCACGCACAAGACAAGAAGTTGGTCATCTTGCACACGAACGACACACACAGTTGCGTCATGCCGCTCAACCCCAACCTGGCAGACACGACAAAGGCCGACAGGGGTGGCTTCCTGAGAAGGGTGGTCATGGTCAAGGAGGAGCGAAAGAAAAACCCGGAACTGTTGCTGATAGACAGCGGCGACTTCTCGCAAGGCTCCCCCTACTACACCCTGTTCAAGGGCGACGTGGAGGTAGGACTGATGAACGAGATGAAATATGACGCTTCGACGATAGGAAACCATGAGTTCGACTTCGGAATGGAGAATATGGCACGTCTGTTCAAGAAGGCTGACTTCCCGATACTCTGCTCCAACTACGACTTCACGGGCACGCCACTCGACGGCATCGTGAAACCCTACACGATCGTGAAGCGCAACGGACTGGTCATCGGGCTGTTTGCCGTAGACCCGAAGACAGACGGACTGGTCATCGCAAAGAACTGCCAGGGCATCAAATATCTCGACCCCGTAAGCTGTGCACAAAAGATGGTGGAAAAACTGAAAGGACTGGGATGCGATGCAATCATCTGCATCTCGCACCTTGGATGGAACATCGGCGGTGACGACGACAACAAGTTGGTGGCAAACACCAGGGGCATAGACCTCGTGTTGGGCGGTCACTCCCACTCCCTGCTCAAGGAGTTGGTATACGTGAAAAACCTCGACGGCAAAGACATCCCCGTAGACCAGAACGGCAAGAACGCCATCTATGTGGCAAAACTGACGCTCGACTTCAACAAGAAGAAATAGCGCAGGCGAAGTCCGTTACTCGAAATAGAAGGTGAGGGCAATAATCTTGCTCCTCGCCTCTTTCACCGATTTGGCATAGGAAAGGTCGGGCTGACGGAGCTTGCTGGCATGCTTGTCCTCAAGACTGTTGGTCAAGCCATACATGAACTTCAACTCGGGGCGCAACTTGAAGAACGGCAGATAGAAGTCGCATCCGATGCCCAGCTCAAGGAATGTGTCATAACGCTTCAGCTTCAGCAGGTCGGTGTCACGCCCAGAAAGGTTGATCATCGGATTGATGCCTGCCATCAGGTAAGGACGGTGGTTGTTGAAACGAGGGGCGGAAAATATCAGGTCGAACGCCGAAGAGATGTATACCGTCTTCAGCTCCTGCGTCACCTCGGTGGGATCTCCGTTTGCATCAGGCGAGCCCAAATTATGAAACATGATGTGGCGTGTGCCGAAATAGAGGGCAGGAGCCACGCGAAACTGGAAATGGGTGTTCAGACGCAACTCGCCAAGCACTCCCACTGTGAAACCAGCATCCCAGCGGTCTTGGTCGCAAGTGATATCGGCATATGCCGTGGTGCCATCGGCACTGGTGACGGTCTGCGGTCCTACATTCAGCAACTCCAAGTCTTGCACATGCGTGCCGACCATCACACCGAAATGGAAGGGGCGCAAATCTGTATAAGGACGGTTCTCCACCACCCTCTCCTGAGCCCACATACCACAGGCCACAAGCCACAAGGCCAGTATGGAAAAATAGCGTTTCATATCATAGATAACGTAAATGTTGCCCGCTTATTGTATCCCCCAAAGTCATTACCACATATAAAATTTGCAAAAATATATACCTAATTGTAGGTATGTATGAATTTATTTATTAACTTTGCATCGTCAAAAGTTATTAGACAAGAAACTACAAAAACATTATTAACAATAAAACTAATTGAATATGGCTTACGTAATTGGTAATGACTGTATCGCTTGCGGTACTTGCATCGACGAATGTCCTTCTGGCGCAATCTCTGCTGGAGACGAGAAGTACACAATCAACGCTGACGAGTGCACAGAATGCGGCACATGCGCTGATGTTTGTCCTAACGAAGCTATCGCTTTGGGCTAATCATTAAAAGCCAAGACAAAGAAATAAAGGTGACCATCACAGATGGTCACCTTATTTTTTATGCCTTGTTCAGAAAACTTCCTACCTTCTTCGCCGCCTCACGGAACGCTGTAGGCTGTCCTGGCACGGTGATAAACAGATGGGCAGCGGTTGGGAACACGTGGTATTCAAGCTGATGGCGCAAGGCTTTTAGACGTTGTGCAAATTCCAGCGTCTGGTCAAACAGGATATCATGTCTGGCAGAAAGGATGAGCACGGGCGGCAAAGAATGCAGTGCATCATCGCTTGCAAGCCCCACTGAAACGAGCGGATTGCGTTCCTCATGGTTGGCGTAGGCTTCGTTAAAGGCTTCCAAGAGTTCCGCGTCATCCCCATACCCCTCGGCATATTGCCGCCAAGAAGCTGTACATGCAGTAAACAGCTTGGTGACGGGATAAATGGCAACGACCGAGTGCACGCCCGGCGTGGTCATGGCGGTCGCTAAAGACAGGTTGCCGCCGGCACTGTCGCCTCCAACGGAGATGCGCAAAGGGTCGCCCCCCCACTCTTCCGCATGTTCCGTGAGATAGGCAAAGGCTTTCTGGCAGTCATTCAAGGGTGTCGGGAACGGGTGCTCGGGAGAAAGGCGATAGTTGAGAGCTGCCACGCCGCAGTCATGCTGCAATGCCAAAGAGGCACAAAAGCGCGAACAACTGTTGATGCTGCCGAAGCACCAGCCTCCTCCATGCAGATAAAGCAACAGGGGGCGCTTGTGGTTGGCAGGCGCAACGGGCAGGAAGAGGCAGATGTCTGGGGTCGGGAAGAACGTTGCCACGCCTTCGGGCAAGGTCGGCGGTTGGTTGCGACTCATGCGTATTCGGTTCAAAGCCGTGTTGTCGCCCTGTATTGCCGCACGCACAGCAAGCATCTGAGTGTGTTGCAGCCCAGGTTTCATCCCGTCGAGAAAGCTTCGTTCTTCAGAGAGCATCTGCCGCTGAAGTTCTTCACTCGGAAGAATATAGTCTATAGCCTGATTTTGTGATGTCATCAATATCCGATAAAAGTCGAGGCAAAGGTATACACAAAATCCATAGGTTGCATCTCCGAAGGCGTTTATTTTCTCCCGCAGCTGCAGAAGATAGTATAATTTAACGTGGCGCATAACGTTTCGCACCGTTTTCATGTTACCTTTGCAAGCACTTATCATTAACCGACAAAAGCAATAGAAACAATTATGACACATGGACACGAAGTACTCCACATGATGGAGGGCAACAGCTATAGCACAAAACAACAATTGATTGATGCTATCATCGCCCGTTTCGGCGCCGAAGAGCAGTTCTACACTTGCTCCGCCGAAGGCATGACCGCAGCAGAATTAGTGGATTTCCTTGAAGCACGTGGCAAGTTCATGCCTGCCCCAGGAGCCGACGACTTCACCGTCGACATCACCAAGGTGTGCAACCACTGAAATGCCCATAAAATAGAAAATGTCTCAGAGATTTAAAGAAATCCGAATGTCGAATGTGGTTAGAAATACGTTTTCACGGCAAATAAGATGCAAATATTGAAGTATTGATACTTCTAATGTCATCGTTGTGGATTTTAATCGGGTCAAAAATACGACTTTTATTTCATTTATTAGGCCAACAAGACCCGACTTTATAAATGACTAACCGTATTTTGACCCGATTGGTGTGTGGGGGAGCTGTTCTTGTGCATAGACATAGCGTTTCACTGGCTCTGTTTTCCCCTTCTTTAAGCCATTTGAGCACTTCGTCGAGAAGACTTCATAAAGTCACGGAAAATCCAATGGTGAATGAAAAGCAGGTTTCAAGATGCCGTACTCTTTGACGATACTGTTCATGCGGTACATTAGTTTACCGCTAAAATGGACCACCTGTAAAGCGTGTGGTCCCCATTTCCTTCAGCGAAGTCTAATTTTGAAGTTAAAATACAGACAGTTTTATTCCGTTGTCTTAATCATAATTCCAAGGTAAGAACGTAGTACTCTGTAAAGTCTAAAAGTTGAGTAACGGGTACAAGTGTTTCAGTTTTATTCTCGCTTCTTCAGATGTAAATTGCCAATCCACTCCTTTTTGCTTTTGATTCCTATCTGAATGCCATTTCTCCAACTCGGAATTGAGGTCTTGA
>CAVJZZ010000016.1:0-42036 GCA_963654295.1 Lachnospiraceae bacterium
AGGTATAGCCTCGATGGGCAATGAGGTATAGCCTCGATGGGCAATGAGGTAGTACCTCGTTGGGCAATGAAGTAGTACTTCGTTGACGGATGAAGTAGTACTTCGTGATCAGTCCCGTGGCGTAGCCAACGACCGCATGGCATTGAACACCGCCAGCACGGTCACCCCAACATCGGCGAGCACCGCCATAAACATGTTGCCCAAGCCTACGATAGCAAGGGCGAGCACTGCCACTTTCACGCCGATGGCAAACCACACATTTTCCTTGGCGATCCTGCGTGTGCGGCGGGCGATGCGTATGGCGAGTGATATTTTCAGCGGATTGTCGTCCATCAGCACCACATCGGCAGCCTCGATGGCAGCGTCACTGCCCAAGGCACCCATGGCGATGCCCACGTCCGCACGCTTGAGCACAGGGGCGTCGTTGATGCCGTCGCCCACGAAGGCAAGCGTCTTTCCTGCGGTCTTTCCTTCGAGCAGGCTCTCCACATGCGTCACCTTGTCTGCCGGCAGCAGTTCTGCATAATAACGGTCTATGCCCAGACGCTGTGCCACATCTGCAGCCACTGCCTTGCGGTCGCCCGTAAGCATCACGAGGTGTTCCACGCCGAGGCTCTTCAACCGCAGGAGGGCTTCACGGCTGTCTTCCTTGATTTTGTCGTTGATGATGATATGCCCCACATACACGCCGTCCACTGCCACATGGATGATGGTGCCCACCTTGTGACATTCGTGCCACTGCACGCCGATGGCATCCATCATTTTCCAGTTGCCCACGCACACGGTTTGTCCGTTCGCCACGGCACACACACCAGCCCCTGCCACTTCCTCTACATCGGTCACCCGGCAGCCGTCGGTGCCTTCCTCTGGGAATGCGTCGCGCAAGGCGGCTCCGATGGGATGGGTGGTGAAGTGTTCCACATGGGCGGCGAGATGCAGCAGCTGATGCTCGTCGAAATGGTCGGGATGCACAGCCTCCACTTCAAAACGCCCGTGGGTAAGTGTTCCGGTCTTGTCGAAGACTACGGTTTCCAGGTTCGCCAAGGCGTCGATATAATTACTGCCTTTCACCAAGATTCCCTTTCGCGATGCGCCGCCAATGCCACCGAAGAACGTGAGCGGCACACTGATAACCAATGCGCAGGGGCATGAAACAATCAGGAAGATTAATGCGCGATAGAGCCACAACGGGAAAGCCGACAGAAAACCGGCTCCGGCAAACAAGGGCGGCACCAAAGCCAGTGCCAACGCCAGGAAAACGACAATGGGGGTGTAGACACGGGCAAACTTCGTGATGAACGATTCGCTCTTCGACTTGTTGGCGTCTGCCTGCTCCACCATATTGATAATCTTCGACACGGTGCTCTCGCCAAAACTCTTGGTGGTGCGCACTTCGATAACGCCTGTCAGGTTGATGCAACCGGAGATGACCGCATCTCCCTCAGACAAGTCTTGGGGAAGACTCTCGCCCGTGAGAGCCAACGTGTTGAGCGACGAACTGCCCTTGGCAACAATACCGTCCAAGGGAACTTTCTCGCCGGGGCGGACGATGATGGTTTCGCCCACGACCACATCTTCGGGCGACACATCACTCATCTCTCCTCCCCGCTTCACGTGCGCCACATCGGGACGGATGTCCATCAGGTGAGAGATGCTGCGACGGCTTTTCCCCTCGGCATAATGTTCGAAGAGTTCGCCGATCTGAAAGAAGAGCATCACAGAAACAGCTTCGGGAAACTCGGTGTCGGCACCCGGCAAGAAGCCGATGCAGAGTGCGCCTACCGTGGCAATGGTCATCAGAAAATCTTCATTGAACATATCGCCGCTGCACACGCCCTCGATGGCTTCATGGAGCGTTTCATGACCAATCAGCAGGTAGGGAACCAGATAGACCAGCAGCAACTGCCACGTGGCGAGGCTGAGGTTCTTCTCTATCCAGACTGCCGCACACAGCAGCACGACCGTCACGCCTATGATGGAGATTTTGGGCAACAAGCCGCCCTCCCCTTCTTCATGATGATGTTCGTGACCATGACTGTGCGCATGGGCGTGAGCATGGTTGTCGTGCGCATGGTTGTCTACCGAATGACCGTGGTGCTCCGCAGAGCAGCAATGTCCGTGTTTTGCATCTTCCATAACCGAATGTTTTGATTACGGGTGCAAAATTAAGACATTCCCGTTGCAACCCGGTTGCATATGCGCTAAGCAATAGGAATTGACAGCTTTCCACGCCGTCAATTCCTTGTATTGGGGGATCAGTCCTTATAGTCTACCTTGATGACTATCACGCGGATGGTCTGGTCGTTGGTGTCATTGTTGATCTTCGCAATGTGCCAGTCGCCGGGGAAGAAGAGGAAGAACTTGTCGGGCGTACTGTCGATAAACTTCGCCTTGTCCACGTCGTAAGCATAATGGATCACATCGGGGCGATACTTGCTGTTGGGCTTGCTCGTATAGTGGTCGATGATGCCGAAACGCTCCACACCTTTCACGACATACTGGAAATCGATGTGGTGATAATGGCTTTCTGTGCGGCGCTTTTCAAGCGGTCCGTTCTCGCTGTCTTCCACGCTCACCACCAGTGAGGTGCCTTCTATGGGGTGTTTTCCCTTGGGGATAGTCAGCAGGTCGGTCTTTGCCAACCAGGCGAACAAAGCCTTCCACTGCTCGGGGTTCTTCTGGTATTGCAGGTAGAAGTCCACGGCATTCACGCTCTTGTCGGGTGCGGCAGCGGTAAAACCATTGCGCCATGCACCGCTTTTCATCCACTTGTTGGCTTCTGCCACCAACTTCTTGTCGCCATAATAGCGCGTGTAATACCCCTGCGAGAAAGCCGTCAACGACACCAGGAGGAGAGCAAATGAAATAAATAACTTTTTCATAAAGGTCTGTTTTATCTGTTTTTATGGTCCAAATACCATCTGTGTATCAAGAAGTGATATGCCAGCAGTGCCAATACCGCCAAGCCCAGCCCCACTTGCAACAACAGCCGCTTGTCGTCCCACAGCAGTGCATAGCCCACGAACAAGCCCAACGACATGCCCGACTCCCAACACAGGAAGAACGTGCTCTGCGACGTGCCACGCTGACAATGGTCGCTCAACTTGATGAAGAAGAGCAGGAAACGGGAACTGATCATGCCGATGCCGAAACCGATGAGCACAGGAGACACATGAGCCACTGCCGACGAGGAGTTGGCCAGCATCAGGACAAGTGCCGCAATCAGACTGATGAGCCCGCTCACGGCTTCACTCTTCAGTTCTGCATTCACGAAGACGAACTTCTGGGCGACGAGTGCCAACAAAAATCCTGCCATCATCAGGCAGTAGAACCTTTCCGTCCATTCCATCGACACGACCATTCCAAACACTACGGAAACGAGCAGCATATTCAGAAACAGCGGGAATGCCTTGGGCAAGAAGAAACGGTCGAGACTGAATGGTTTCATCGTGTCTTCTGGGGCTTTGAACGGGAAATGAACGATCCGCACCAAAACCACTGACAGTAAGGCCGATGAAACCGAGAGAAGCAGCACGGCATCGATGCCCCATTGACGGTAGCAAACGATACTGACAATCGGACCCAACGACAAGGCGAAGCGCCGGAACCATGAGGCTGAATAATTGGCTTCTGTCCGCTGGAACGACTCACATTGGTCGATCACGAGGGTGCTCGTAAGCACCATGTCTGCCAAACCAAACGTTGCGCCCACTGCCAGACGCACGCCCCACAGCATCCACGTCTCACATTTCCAGGTGCCATTGCGGAAGAAGAACAACAACGACAGGCATACTGCCATCGTTATCGTAGCCCAGATGCACACCCGATTGCGCCGGTATCGCTGGATCAGATAGGAACAAAAGCCACCGAGCAGGAAGACGCCGATGCCGAATACACCCATAGCAACGCCAGTAGCGAATGGCGTCTGGTGCAGTTCCCCAAGCATCCACAACGGGAATACCGGGACAAGCGCATAGACCGACATGGAGAGGAGCAGGTTGGACAGTGCCAACAGCCAAAAGCCTCGATGCCAAAGCGTCACGTGTATCGGCGTGTTCTGGGTATACATAGCGTTTTCTGTAATCAGTAAGACTCGCTCTCGTTGGGGAAATCGGAGCTTTTCACGTCTGCCACATACCTGCCCACGGCATCGGTGATCACGGTGTTCAAGTCGGCATACTGACGCAGGAACTTAGGTTTGAAGCAGGTGGATTTACCGAGCATGTCGTCAATCACAAGCACCTGTCCGTCACAACTGCCGCCGGCACCGATGCCGATGGTAGGACAACTGATGGCTTCTGTCACCTTGGCTGCAAGCGCCGCCGGTATCTTCTCCAGCACTACGGCGCACACGCCCGCCTCTTCCAAAGCCTTGGCATCAGCCATCAGCTTGTCGGCTTCCGCCTCATCCTTGGCACGCAAGCCATAACCACCGAACTTGTGTATGCTCTGCGGCGTCAAACCCAGATGACCTACTACGGGAATGCCCGCATCAACGATACCCTTCACTGCATCGGCAATTTCCACGCCACCTTCCAGTTTCAAGGCATCTGCACCGCCCTCTTTCATCATGCGGACAGCGTTGCGCAGCGCATCCTCACGGGATATCTGGTAACTGCCAAAGGGCATGTCGCAGACCACAAAGGCGCGGTTCACGGCACGTACCACGGAGCGGCAGTGATAAATCATTTCATCAACGGTCATCGGCACGGTAGTGCTGTTGCCAGCCATCACGTTGGAAGCGGAATCACCCACGAGGATGGAGTCTACGCCAGCCTTGTCCACAATGCCCGCAGTGGTATAATCATAGGATGTAAGCATGGAAATCTTCTCATGCTTCTTTTTCATTTCAATCAGTCGGCACGCTGTAACTTTATGCATGTCGGTCACCAAGTAACCTGCCATATCTTTTCTTTCTATTAGTTGTTGTTTTTCTTCATCTCACAGAGGCTTTCAAAGGTCATCCCCTGGAAGTCAGGAACCACGACATCGGCATAGGGCGATATCGCTTCTGCAGCATTGGTCGTTGCCAATCCCACCACGAACATTCCGGCACTTCTGCCCGACTTCAGTCCATTAAAGCTGTCTTCAAATACGATACAATCATCTATCTGAGCGGCAAAGCGTTGCGCTCCCTTCAAGTAGCAATCGGGATCGGGTTTGCTGCGTTCAAAGTCTTCTGCCGTAAGAATGGCGTCGAACAGCTCTTTCATGTCACCGTGCTTGCTGTACACGGCCTGCATCTTCATCCGGTTGGAGCTGGTCACGACAGCAGTCTTCACACCATGAAGGCGAAGGTCTGCCACAAATGACTCGAATCCGGGAATGAACCGGTAATCCATCCTCTGTTCAAACTCGTCCAAACCCTTGGTTATTGCCTGTTGCTGTTCGATGTTATCCTTGAAATAGCCATCATAGATCTGCACCAGTGTCTGCCCTTTTATCTTCCGCTCCAATCCTTCCGAACCGGGATAATACTGCTTAAATACGTTGCCCCAAAAGACGGAGTATTGCGACTCCGTATCGAAGACCACGCCGTCAAGGTCAAACAAGGCGCATTTGAATGTGCCGCCGCTATTGTTCATGCTTTTCTTTTTTCCAATTTTGGGTGCAAAGGTAAGCATAATAATTGTGCGAGTACCTAAAAAAACAAAATTATTTGCTTTTATTTTGTATATTACTCCTCTTTGCCGTAACTTTGCATAGTAATATAAATTATAGACATGAAAAAGTTTTTGGCTTTCTCTTTTGCCGCAACGATAGCGACGGCTATGTTGTGCGCATGCGAAAGTAATGGCAAGCAGGGTAAGGGCAGCGGCAACGACTCGCTGGCATTCGACAGTATCGTCGTCGATACGACCGCCAACCTTACGGACAAAAGCGACAGCCCTGTTTGCGACATCAAGATAGCATTGACCTACGCCAAAGGTCTGAATGCCAACACCATCAACCAAGCGCTGCTCAAGAGCGAAATTCTCGTTCCCGACTATCTCAACGGCATGGAAAACACCGCTGACATGGCAGCCGTAGTCGACACGTTCGTAACCCGTTTTGTCGCCGACTACAAGAAAACCAACACGCCTCTCTATGCTGCCGACCACGACCCGCACGCCCACGGCTCGGAATATATCGTGAAAAGCAAGATTGAAGAAGGACGCGACGGCATCATGGTATACACTGCCGACGTCTACCAATATGCCGGAGGTGCCCACGGATCGTCGCAGACCATCGTGAACAACATCGATGTGAAGAAGGGCTGCGTGGTAACACTGAAAGACCTGCTCGTGCCCGGAGGCGAGACCAAGTTGAAGGACATGATTGTCCAGAAGATGATGAAGACAGAGAACGTGGACGACTTCAAAGCACTGCAGGACAAAGGCTACTTCATGGAGATGGAAGCCTATGTGCCGGACAATTTCATCCTGGATAAAAAGGAAATCACGTTCATCTACAACGCCGATGAAATCGCACCCCACGCACTCGGCACCATACGTGTGACTTTCCCCTATTCCGACTTAGAGAAAATCATGAAATAACAGATGGAACTTATCAAGAAATACTTCCCCCACCTCACAGACGTACAAAGCAAACAGTATGAAGCACTGGACGCCCTGTATCACGACTGGAACCAGAAGATCAATGTCATCTCACGCAAGGACATCGATAACCTCTACGAACACCATATCCTCCACTCTCTGGCAATAGCCAAGGCGATCAACTTCCGTCCGGACACAGAAATCCTCGACTTCGGCACGGGCGGCGGTTTCCCGGGCATTCCCCTTGCCATCATGTTTCCCGAATGTAAGTTCAAACTCATCGACGGCACCGGAAAGAAAATCAAGGTGGCAACAGAAGTGGCGCAGGCTATCGGCCTGAAGAACGTTGTGGCAGAACATCTGCGCGGTGAAGAGGAAAAGGGAAAATATGATTTCATCGTCAGCCGTGCCGTCATGCCCCTGCCCGACCTGATGAAGATCGTGAAGAAGAATATCGGAAAACGGCAGCAGAACGCTCTGCCCAATGGTGTCATCGTGCTGAAGGGCGGCGACCTGGAGGCAGAACTGCACCCCTACCGCAACGTCGTGGACAAGACCGAGCTGACCAACTGGTTTGAAGAAGACTGGTTCAAGGAGAAATATCTCATCTATCTGGGCGTATAAGCCCTGTAAACATTCACATTAAAAGGATATAGACTTTAAAACAATATGCTGAGCATCAAGAAATTCGTCTGCAACATGATACAGGAAAATTGCTACGTGGTGAGCGATGAAACCAAGGAATGTATCATCATAGACTGCGGCGCCTTCTATGAAGAGGAACGCCGCGCCATCGTCGGATATATCCAGGAGAACCATCTCACCCCCAAGCACTTGCTCTGCACTCACGGACATATAGACCACAACTTCGGCAACAACACCATCTTCGAGACCTTCGGACTGAAGCCCGAAGTGGAGGGCGGCGACGAGAAGATGATGGACATGCTCGCCGAACAGGCACAAATGATAGCAGGCGTGACTCTTGACTACAAGATGCCGCCAGTAGGGAAATACCTGAAGGAAACCGACAGCATCTCATTCGGCAACCACACGTTCACCATCCTGCACACACCTGGCCACACCCCAGGCTGCGTGTTCTACTATTGCAAGGAAGAGAAGGTGGCATTCAGCGGTGATACGCTTTTCCGTGGAAGCATCGGCAGAACAGATCTGCCGGGAGGAAACTCTTTCCTCATCATCCAGAGTCTGCGCATGATCGCCCAACTGCCCGACGATACGACCATACTGCCTGGTCATGGCGAACAGACCACCATTGGCTACGAACTGAGCACCAACCCGTATATGGACAGATAGAGCAGGTATGCGTGCAACTGGCAATGAAAAGATCATCCTCGGCATCGACCCCGGAACCAACGTGATGGGCTATGGTGCCATCCGTGTGGTGGGCGGCAAGGCATCACTCATCGCCATGGGAGTGATCGACATGCGCAAGACATCCGACCCCTATCTCAGACTGGGCAAGATCTTCGAGCGCGTGACAGGCATCATCGATGAATACCTGCCCGATGAAATGGCTATCGAGGCTCCGTTCTTCGGCAAGAACGTACAGTCGATGCTCAAACTGGGGCGGGCACAAGGGGTGGCGATTGCTGCTGCCATACACCACGACGTGCCCATTCATGAATACGCCCCCATGAAAATAAAGATGGCGATTACGGGACAGGGCACAGCCAGCAAGGAACAGGTGGCAGGGATGCTGCAGCGCATGCTGCACATCGCCAAGGACGACATGCCCAAGTTCATGGATGCCACAGACGCCCTCGGCGCTGCCTACTGCCACTTCCTGCAGATGGGCAGACCGGAGTCGACCGTGAACTATCACGGATGGAAAGATTTCATCAACAAGAACAAAGGAAGGATAAACACACACGGCAACCAATAGCGGTGCCGGAACTGCCCGACGGGCAGAGACACTATATATATAATAAGGTATAAGAACTATGCAGAAGATCATCAATATCACGGAAGGCGTGGCAAGGATGCCACAATGGAGAATGGCTGAACCCGTGAACTTCGAGTTGGACGCCGACGAGCACATCGCCATAGTCGGTCCGAACGGCGGCGGCAAGTCGATGCTCGTCGACATCATCATCGGCAGACATCCCTTGCTCATGCGTGACCCCGAATACGACTTTGCGCCAAGCACCAAGGAAATGGTTGCCGACAACATACGCTACATCACCTTTCGCGACAGCTATGGCGGAGACAACGACTCCACCTATTATCTTCAGCAACGCTGGAACCAGCAGGAGATAGACCAAAGCACCCCCACAGTGGACAAGGTGCTCGAAGAAGCCTACCGACAGGCTGGCGAAGACACACCACAGCGCAGAGAACTGCAGAAGCACGTCTACCAGCTGTTCCACATGGAGCACCTGCTGGACAAATACATCATCCTGCTGTCGAGCGGAGAGCTCCGCAAGTTTCAGTTGGCAAAGACTCTCTTTGCCGAGCCGCGCGTGCTCATCATGGACAACCCCTTCATCGGTCTTGATGCCGAAACACGCGACCAGCTGAAGGAACTGCTCAAGACACTCGCCCACGAACGGGCACTGCAGATCATCCTCGTGCTTTCGAAGACCGACGACATACCCGACTTCATCACCCACGTGGTGGAAGTGAAAGACATGAAAGTGGACACAAAGATGACGCGCCAAGACTATCTGGAGAGTCAAGCCCCCATCCCACCCCATGTGCTGGACGATGCGGTCAGGCAAGACATCGTGAACCTGCCCTACAACAACAAGGAATACAACGCCCACGAGGTGGTGAAGATGAACAAGGTGTGCATACGCTATGGCAAGCGCACCATTCTGAAAGACCTCGACTGGACGGTGATGAACGGAGAACGCTGGGCGCTTAGCGGACAGAATGGAGCCGGTAAATCCACGCTGCTCTCACTCGTCTGCGCAGACAATCCGCAGAGTTATGCGTGCGACATCGCCCTCTTCGGCAATCCAAGAGGTTCGGGCGAAAGCATCTGGGACATCAAGAAACACATCGGATATGTGTCGCCCGAAATGCACCGCGCCTACCAGCGCGACATGCCAGCCATACGCATCGTGGCAAGCGGACTGCAGGATTCCGTGGGTCTCTATGTGAAACCCAAAGAGGAAGACTATGACAAGTGCCGCTTCTGGATGAAGGCTTTCGGACTGGAAGGCATGGAAGACCGCACCTTCCTCAAGCTGTCGAGCGGCGAACAACGGTTGGTGCTCTTGGCACGCGCCTTCGTGAAAGACCCCGAGCTGCTTATCCTCGACGAGCCGCTGCACGGACTCGACCTGCACAACCGCCGGTTGGTCAAAGACATCATCGAGGCTTTCTGCGAGCGGAAGAACAAGACCATGATCATCGTGACACACTATAAGGAAGAACTGCCGGCATGCATAGACCACAGCATCTATCTCATGCGGCATGTGTAAACACTGTATCACCACAAACATCAAGACAATGAAAAGACTGGCCACCCTCGCGGCACTGCTGTGCATGATGACACTCAGCGCCGGAGCACAAGACGTGTTCAACGAGATATACAAGACAGCGGAAAAGGCTGCACAGGACAAGACCAACACGCTTGAAGACCGCAAATTCAACACCTTCAAGATGGACGCCCTCAGCTACATGAAGACCAAGACGCTCGACGGCATGATGGCTCGCAGCAGGGAGTTGGCAGACACCATTCCCGACAAGACCATCGAACGCCTGAACTACCAGGCGTATGCCATGTACTCGTTCTTGAACCTCTACCTCAAGCGCCTCAGCAAAGCCGACACGAACAAGGGCATGTTCAATGTGAAGAAGAAGTTCAGAGAAGCGTCGCTCAACAACCCCTACTACAACGACGAGGACAAGGAACTGGTGAACGCCTATGTGGACAACAAGAACTTCAACACGCCCTTCTCGCTCGACACCGACTGGCTCAAGGCGCTTGAAGAAGTAAGGAAATAACAGACAATTACAAGTCATATAAATATCATATCATAAAAGAATTATGAGTAAACAAACAGAAAAGATCAAGGCACTGGTAGCCAAGCGCGAACAGGCTCGCCTTGGTGGTGGCGAGAAAGCCATCGAAAAGCAGCACGCACGCGGCAAATACACCGCCCGCGAGCGCATCGACATGCTGGTAGACGAAAACAGCTTCGAGGAGTATGACATGTTCAAGTTCCACCGTTGCCACAACTTCGGCATGGAAAAGAAACAATTCCCCGGTGATGGCGTCGTAGCCGGTTCGGCTACTATTGACGGCCGTCTCGTCTACGTATTCGCACAAGACTTCACCGTCAACGGCGGTTCACTCTCAGAGACCATGGCACAGAAAATCTGCAAGGTCATGGATATGGCAATGACCATGGGTGCTCCTGTGATCGGTATCAACGACTCGGGTGGCGCACGTATCCAGGAAGGCATCTGCGCCCTTGCCGGCTATGGTGAGATCTTCGAGCGCAACATTCTTGCCTCAGGTGTCATCCCGCAGATTGCAGGCATCTTCGGTCCTTGTGCCGGCGGTGCAGTGTATTCTCCTGCCTTGCAAGACTTCATCATGATGATGGAGAACACCTCATACATGTTCCTCACTGGACCGAAGGTGGTAAAGACCGTGACGGGCGAGGATATCGATGCCGAGCACCTCGGCGGCGCAAGCGTGCACGCTTCGAAGAGCGGTGTGACCAGCTTCACTGCCAAGACAGAGGAAGAGGCGATGGAGATGATCCGCACCCTGCTCAGCTTCCTCCCTTCGAACAACACCGAAGAGGCTCCGCGCGTGGAGTGCAACGACCCTATCGACCGCATGGACGACCTGCTCAACGAGATCATTCCCGACGACCCCAACAAGGCATACGACATGTACAAGGTGATCACTGCCATCACCGACAACGGAGAATTCTTCGAGGTGCAGAAGAAGTTTGCCAAGAACATCATCATCGGCTTCGCCCGCTTCAACGGACAGACCGTAGGTATCGTTGCCAACCAGCCTTCTGCCTATGCAGGTGTGCTCGACGCCAACGCCAGCCGTAAGGGTGCACGCTTCGTGCGTTTCTGCGATGCGTTCAACATTCCTATCGTGTCATTGGTAGACGTGCCCGGATTCCTTCCCGGAACAGGTCAGGAATACAATGCCGTCATCCTTCACGGTGCCAAGTTGCTCTATGCCTATGGTGAGGCCACAGTGCCCAAGATCACCATTACCCTGCGTAAGAGCTACGGTGGCAGCCACATCGTGATGGGCTGCAAGCAGCTGCGTTCAGACCTCAACTTCGCATGGCCTTCTGCCGAGATTGCCGTGATGGGTGCCAGCGGTGCCGTGGCTGTGCTCTGTGCCAAGGAAGCCAAGGCGCACGAGAACCCCAAGGAGTTCCTCGCCGAGAAAGAAGACGAATACACCGAGATGTTCGCCAACCCCTATCAGGCAGCACAATACGGTTATATCGACGACGTCATCGAGCCACGCAACACGCGCTTCCGCATCTGCCGCGGCTTGGCACAGCTCGCTACCAAGCGTCAGAGCCTGCCCGCCAAGAAGCACGGTTGTATGCCTATGTAATCCCTTAAACATTTCAGCATGAGCAAGAATGAAGGAGCAGTGTTTGCCGCCATTGCGATGGCACTGCATGAATATAAAGGCAACAACATACACGACAAGGAGCCGGGCATCATCACCATCAAGCCACGCACCACACTGTGGAATGCGCGCATGCTCCAGATGACCCAGCATCCATAATGTTTCAAACAAAAGCACAACAGAAATGAAAGAATACAAATACACTATCGACGGCCAGGAATACAAGGTCGAGATAGGCAACATCGAGGAAAACGTGGCAAGCGTGACCGTCAACGGCAAGGAATACAAGGTCGAGATGGAACCCGAACAGGAACCTGAGAAGAAGAAGGTGGTATTGGGTGCTCCCACAGCTGCTGCTGCCGAAGGCGGCGAAACCACAAGTGCTGCCAACGTAAACACAGCCAACGCTCTGAAAGCTCCTCTGCCGGGCGTGGTGACTGAGATCTGCGTCAACGTGGGCGATGAGGTGAAGAAGGGCGACACCGTGGTGGTGCTCGAAGCCATGAAGATGGCGAACAACCTCGAAGCCGAGAAAGACGGCAAGGTGACAGCCATCTGCATCAAGCAGGGAGAGAGCGTGATGGAAGACACGCCGCTCGTGGTGATCGAATAACCGACAACACGACATATATAAAAAAGGCAAGCCTGGAAACGGGCTTGCCTTTTTAATTTGTTCTTTGCTGCCGTAGGAGGCAGTGTGTGTATTATTTCTGGTGCTGCTCGCGAAGCAGGTCGTTCACGGTCTTCACAGGATTGAAGGTGGTGAGCGGCACTTCCACGAAGACGGTGTTCCAGTCGCTCATCGCGCCATTCCACAGACCGGGCAACTCAAGTGCCTTGAGCTCGCGGCCGTTCTTGCTCTTGCTGCTGATGAAACCTGTGCTCTTGTCGACATACTCAGGAAGGTCGAATTTGTTTCCCTTATAGTCCTTGAATGCGCAGACCAGATCCACGGGATTGAAGTGGGTGCCCTCGGTAAACATCTTGACGTAGGCTTCGTTGTGTTTGTCAATCTGGCTGCTTTCGAGAATCTGCAGACTCACCGTGCCGTCGGCATTATAGGTAAGGAAAGGACCACCGCCAGGTTCGCCCACGTTCTTCACCACACCGCAGACACGCATCGGGCGGTTCAGCTTCTTGTGGAGATAGATGACCAGGTCGGCGTCTTCAAGCATCTTGATGTCTTCTTTGCGGCAGCAGAGGTCACGCTGCACGAAGCGGATGATTTCCTCCAGGTCTTCGTGTGAATATTTGCCGGTGTCGAGTTTGTTCAGATAACCGAACGCGCGCTGCTGCAAGGTGACGAGAATGCCGGCGAGCAGGTTCTTGTATTCCACGGTGTCTGCCTTCAGACGGTCGGGCACCACATTGTCTATATTCTTGATGAACACCACATCAGCATCAATCTCGTTCAGGTTTTCAATCAATGCACCATGACCGCCCGGACGGAACAGCAGTTTGCCGTCTTCTGTGCGGAACGGTGTGTTGTCGGGATTGGCAGCCACCGTGTCGGTAGATGGTTTCTGTTCTGAGAACGACACGTCGAACGTGCAGTCGAACTTCGCCTCGTAAGCCCCTTCTTTCTCCTCGACCATCTTCTTGAACAAGTCGAGATGTTCGTGGCTCACGGTGAAGTGGATGTGGGCATTGCCGTTGCTCGACGCATAGAGTGCTGCCTCCACAAGGTGCTCTTCCATCGGCGTGCGCACGCCGTCTTCATATTCGTGGAACTGGAGCAAGCCCTTCGGCAGCTGTCCGTAGTTCAGTCCCTTCGGTTCGAGCAGGTTGGCAACGATGGCCTTGTACTGCCCTTCGGCAAGCAGGGTCTTGATATTCTTGCCTTCGTTCTCCTGGCATTTCTTGCAGAGTGCCTCACGGAAAGCGAACTTCTTGATATGGTCGAAAAAGGCTTTCTCGAAATCGGTGGTGGGCACGTCGTAGTCGGCTGTCAGAAAGGCAAAGAGGTTCTTGAACATGCGGCTGGCTGCTCCCGACGCCGGCACGAACTTGACCACCTTCTTTCCTTCCGCCTTGTAGTCCTGCCAAGCCTTGACATATTCCGCCTTGCGCTCGCCGTCTGGAGCCATGATGCCGTTGCCGATGGCGGCTGGTCCCTGCAAACGGAGGAAGGGAAAGCCCGTCTTGAAGTCTTCCAGTTGTTTTTCAATTTGCTGCTCAGATATACCTTTCCCGGCAATCTGCTTAAGGTCTTCTTTTGTCAACATACTCGTAAGTGTTTATAAGGTTGATGATATTCACCCACAAAAATACAATACTTACGCGAGATTAACGAATTATTTGACAAAAATATGTACCTTTGCAACGGAATTTTATCACAAACACCAACGATTAACCAGGGGAAGGACACGAATATGGAAGAAAAACTCACATTCACCATCGAAGAACGCGAACGTGTGATCACGCTCGCGGAAAAGCTGAAAAGCGCCATCGGTTCGTCTATCAAAGAAGGAGACGAAAAGAAGTTGCGTGTGCAACTGGCAGAGGCGCTCAAGTCGGGCAAGATGCAACGCGACGTGTTCGGCCTCAATCCCCTGCTGATGGCTTTTGAGACCGCACTGCTTTCCGTGGAGGAAATCGGACTGAAGCGCGACGGCGTGTTTGCCGTGATCCTCTATGCCATCGTAGACAGCGGCATCGCCACCACCCAACAGGTGGAAGAGCAGTATGGCATGGGCGTGTCGCACATCATCAACGGGCTCATCCGCATTCACGAACTGTATAAGAAGAACCCCGTCATCGAGAGCGAGAACTTCCGCAACCTGCTGCTCTCGTTCGCAGAAGACATGCGCGTGATCCTCATCATGATTGCCGACCGCGTGAACCTGATGCGCCACATCCGCGACACGCAGCAGACCGATGCCAAGAACGAGGTGAGCCAGGAGGCTTCCTATCTCTACGCTCCCCTCGCCCACAAGTTGGGTCTCTACAAACTGAAAAGCGAGCTGGAAGACCTCAGCCTGAAATACCTGGAGCACGACGCCTACTACATGATCAAGGAGAAGCTCAACGCCACCAAGAGTGCGCGCGACGCCTATATAGAAAGTTTCATCGGACCGATCCAGAAGAAGCTCGAAGAGGCAGGACTGCACTTCCACATGAAGGGACGCACCAAGAGCATACACTCCATCTGGCAGAAGATGAAGAAACAGAAGTGCGGGTTCGAGGGCATCTATGATCTCTTCGCCATCCGCATCATCCTCGACTCACCGCTGGAGAAGGAGAAGATGCAGTGCTGGCAGGTGTATTCCATCATCACCGACATGTATCAGCCCAACCCCAAACGTCTGCGCGACTGGCTCTCGGTGCCCAAATCCAACGGTTATGAGAGTCTGCACATCACCGTGCTCGGACCCGAACAGAAATGGGTGGAGGTGCAGATACGCACCGAACGCATGGACGAGATAGCCGAACGCGGACTGGCTGCCCACTGGCGCTACAAGGGCATCAAGGGCGAGTCGGGACTCGACGAATGGCTGAACAACATACGCACCGCACTGGAGGCAAAGGACGACATGCAGGTGATGGACGAGTTCAAGATGGATCTCTATGAGGACGAGGTGTTCGTGTTCACACCACGGGGCGACCTCTTCAAGTTTCCCAAGGGTGCCACCGTGCTCGATTTTGCCTATACCATCCACTCGCGCATCGGCAACCAGTGTATCGGTGCACGCATCAACGGCAAGAACGTGCCGCTACGTCAGGAACTGCACAGCGGCGACTCGGTAGAGGTGCTCACATCAAGTAACCAGAAACCCAAGCGCGACTGGCTCAACCTCGTGAAGACAAGCCGTGCCAAATCCAAGATCCGCCTGGCACTGAAAGAGACGACCATCAAAGACGGACTCTATGCCAAGGAAATGCTGGAGCGCAGATTCAAGAACCGGAAGATTGCCACAGACGAAAGTACCATGTCGCACCTGGTGCGCAAACTGGGTTTCAAGGAGGCTTCCGACTTCTACAAGGCGCTCGCCGACGAAAAACTGGACGCCAACGAGGTGATCGACAAATACGTGGAAGTGCGCGACCACGACCTGAAGATCAACTCGGACGCTCCCATCCGCTCTGCCGCCGACTTCGACTACGAGAACCCCAACGAGGAATATACCCACCAGAACGATGATGTGCTCACCATCGACCAGAACCTCAAGGGCGTAGACTATAACCTCGCCAAGTGCTGCCATCCCATCTATGGCGACCCGATCTTCGGTTTCGTCACGCTGGGCGGAGGCATCAAGATCCACCGCAACGACTGCCCCAACGCACCCGAACTGCGCAAGCGCTTCGGCTACCGCATCGTGAAAGCACGCTGGAGCGGCAAGGGTTCAAGCCAGTATAACAGCACACTCAAGGTGGTGGGCAACGACGACATCGGCATCGTGAACAACATCACCAGCATCATCTCGAAGGAAGAGAAGATGGTGATGCGTTCGATCAATATCGACTCGCACGACGGACTCTTCTCCGGCACGCTCACCGTGCAGCTCGAAGACGCAGGCAGACTGGAGTCGCTCATCAAGAAACTGCGCACCGTGAAGGGCGTGAAATCAGTGGAACGCATATAACACTCTCTATAACAGCAACAACAAGACTATGGGTCGCACCAAATACTCAGCGAAAGAAATCAAGGAAATCGGCAAGCTGCTCCGCATGAAGAACGCTGCCAACCGGGGACAACAGAAAATCATACGCCACCAACTGCGCGTGGACTATGAGTTCAACATATCAGACTTCAACGAACCGGGCAAGGCGTTCGGCGAAGAGGAACTGCAAGCCGCACTCCAGCGTGGCGCCATACAGATTCTCGACGATGCCACCATTGCCGCCATGAAGGAGAAACGGGCAAGAGACAAGGCTCGCGATGAAGCGCAGAGAGAGCAAGAAGCCATTGCCGCCGGGGAAGCCACCGACTGGAAAGACGCCATGAAAGAATGGCAGGAATGGCAGGACAAACAAGCCTGACGAGGAATACGCCCTACAACCGCACAGAAAGAAGAGACGCATAGAAAACGGCACTGCAGTTTTCTATGCGTCTCTTCAATAAATATCTTACAATCGCCCGTTACACCAGATGGTTGTCTTTCGGGAAGACCACCGTGGGTTTGAACGTCTTTGCCTCTTCAAAATCCATCAGGGCATAGGAGATGATGATGACCTCGTCACCGACCATGAACTTGCGTGCCGCAGCGCCGTTCAGGCAGATGCACCCCGAGCCACGCTCACCTTTTATTATATAGGTCTCTATGCGCTCGCCGTTGTTGTTGTTCACGATCTGCACCTTCTCGCCGGCAATCATGTTGGCGGCGTCGAGCAAGTCCTCGTCTATGGTGATGCTGCCCATATAGTGCAGGTTCGCCTCTGTCACCGTCACGCAGTGCAACTTCGACTTCAATACCTGGATCATCATTATTCCTTGTACTTTATATGGTCAATCAAACGGATGGGTGTCTTGCCGCAATAGACGGTGATACAGCCCACCACATAAGGAGAGTCGTTCCAGTCTGCCACATCGGTGAGCATGTTGCCGTCGACGATGGCGAAATACTCCACCTCAAGACCGTCTACGGCATTGATGGCATCAACCACGAAGTCGTGTGTCTCCTGCACGCTGTGTGTCTTGGCATAGTCGACACTCTCCTTGAGAGCCTTGTAGATCTGCGGAGCGATGGCATGCTCGTCTGCAGAGAGCAGCGCATTGCGGCTGCTGCGTGCCAACCCGTCGTCATCGCGCACGATGGGACATTCCACTATCTGCACATCCAAGCCCAGATACTTCACGAGCTGCTTGATGACCGCAATCTGCTGCCAGTCCTTCTCACCAAAATAGGCCTGCGTGGGGCGCACGATATAGAAGAGACGGCTCACCACCTGGCACACGCCGTTGAAATGTCCCGGCCGGTGCGCACCCTCCATCACGGTAGACACCGGAGGGAATTCGAAATGGCGGTTATCGGGAGTAGGATACATTTCCTCGACCGATGGGGCAAGCACGAAATCTGCACCGCATGTCTCAAGCAGCGCACAGTCGGCATCCAGGTCGCGGGGATAGTTCTTCAAATCATTCTTGTCGTTAAACTGTGTCGGGTTTACGAATACGGACACTACCGTATAATCATTTTCTTTGACACTCCGCTCCACCAAGGAAGCATGCCCCTTGTGTAGGGCTCCCATCGTGGGAACAAGTCCTATTTTCTTGCCTTCCTTATGGGCAACAAACAACTCATTCTGAAGGTCAACAACTTTACGAAATACTTTCATTACTTTTCCTGACGTTAAAAACGTTTTCTTAAAACGGGTGCAAAATAACAACATTTTCCTTAAATAAGAAAGAATAACTTTAAAAAAATGCCAATTAAACGACACATTCGCCTAAAAACCAAGCAAAGAGCCGACAGGCTCAAGTTTTTTTTGTACCTTTGCACCACTAATTATATAATAACATGTCAAAGAAAGTATTATTCATTAACCAAGAGATAGCACCTTATGTACCCGAGAGCGAGCTTAGCGTCATGGGACGGGAGTTGCCGCAGAAGATGCAGGAATCGGGTTTTGAGATCCGCACATTCATGCCCAAATGGGGCAACATCAACGAGCGCAGAGGTCAGTTGCACGAAGTGATCCGCCTTTCGGGCATGAATCTGATCATCGACGAAACAGACCATCCCTTGGTTATCAAAGTTGCTTCGATACCCACATCACGCCTTCAGGTCTACTTCATCGACAACGACGATTATTTCCTCAAGCGTCAGATGACCGAGGACGAGAACGGCAAGGAATATGAAGACAACGGAGAAAGAGCCATCTTCTTTGCCCGCGGCGTGCTCGAAACCGTGAAGAAGCTCCGCTGGACTCCCGACATCATTCAGTGCCAGGGATGGATGACCTCCGTCATTCCGCTCTATATCAAGACAGCATACAAGGATGAGCCTTCCTTTGCCAACACGAAAGTGGTCACCTCTCTCTTCGGTAAGGGTCTGAAAGACGGCTTCGGACCACGCTTCAAGGAGTATGTGCCCTTCAAGGATGCCAAGAAGAAACTCTTCGAGAAGTATGACGACAACTTCAGTTGCCAGGCCGTCGGACAACTTGCCATCGACTATTCAGACGGCGTGATCGCCACTTCTGAAGAGGTGAACAAAGACCTCGCCGACTATGCAGCCAACTCGGGAAAGTTGTTCCTCAACACACCCGACAACAGCAAGATGGGCGAAGTATACTCTGATTTCTACAACAAGTTGCTGGAAGACTGATGCAACGGCATCAGCACATAGGCAATACCACAAAAACACACAGCATATTTAGATGAAAGCAAAATTTCTGGCAGTGCTCTTCGGGGCTGTTCTGGGCCTCGCTGCCTGCGATGACAACACGGAGACCATCGGCTCTTCCATGACCGATACCGCAGACAGAATAGACATTTCAACAGACACGTTTGACGTGACGTCGCAATCCGTAGCGGCAGGATCCGTCTTGGCACGCAACAATACGGGCTATATCGGACAGGTGAAAGACCCTGAAAGCGGCAATTATATCACTGGTGATTTCCTCACCCAGTTCTATGCCCTCGCCATCGATAGCCTCTTCCCGAAAGAGAGCAACGTGGTCAGCACTGCTGACGACAACCTGCTCGCTGCCGACTCGTGCGAGATAAGACTCTTCTACACGTCGTTCTATGGCGACTCCCTGGCGCAGATGAAGCTCACAGCCTATGAGCTGGACAAACCTATTGACGAGAGCAAACGCTACAAGACCGACTTCGACCCCATCGCTGAGGGCTATGTGTCGCAGACCAGCCTCGCCAATGGTCAGGACAAGGTGTACTCCCTTTGCGACATGACCGAATATGACTCGGTGAGAACGGGATCGTCCTATACCAACAACATCCGTATTCCGCTGAACAAGAAATACACGAAAGACGGGGTAACCTACAACAACTTCGGCACTTACGTGATGCGCCAATACTATGAGCACCCCGAGTATTTCAAGAACACCTATCTGTTTTCGAAACACGTATGCCCGGGTTTCTATGTGAAGCACAAGCAGGGCATCGGCTCCATGGCGTATGTAGCCATACCGCAGTTGAACATCTACTTCAAGTATCAATACCAGTATGTGGACACGGCTGACAACGACCAGGTGAAATGGAAGACGTCTACGGGTGTGACCACCTTCTCAGGTACAGAAGAGGTGCTGCAAGTCACCCACGTCTCTAACGACAGCAAGATGGAACAACTGGTCGCAGACCCCACCTGCACCTATCTGAAAACGCCTGCCGGCATCTTCACCCAGCTGACGCTTCCCGTAGAGGAGATCATGGAGGGTCATGAGAACGACACGCTCAACACCGCCAAGGTGGTGTTGTCAAGGATCAACAACACGAGCAACAGTCAGTATGCGCTGCCTGCCCCTACCACGCTGCTCATGCTGCCCACCGACAGTGTAGAGGCGTTCTTCAACAACAACAGGATTGCCGACTACCGCAAGTCGTTCCTCACCAGCTATTCAAGTTCGCTCAACAGCTATACGTTCAATAACATCTCGGGCATCATTACCGCGATGTATGCCGCCAAGAAGAAGGGCGAGACATCGGAGAACTGGAACAAGGTGACCGTCATCCCCGTCACCACCACCTACTCCACCATCAGCAGCCAGACGGTCTTGGTCAAGGTGGTTCACGACATGAGCATGACGAGCACCCGGTTGGTAGGTGGCGAGAACAGCGCTTACGCTGAAGACAAACCGATGAAGATATCCGTTATCTACAGCAAGTTCAAATAATGGCAGACAACTTTTTGGAACGTCACCGGGAGGACTACGAGAAGCGCAAGGCGGCATGGCTTCTGAAGAAGAAACACATCGTCAAACCGAAACGCCCGTCCATCAGCAAGCCGGAGGACGAAGCTTTATAAAACGAAAATAGGAGATAAACCCGTTGGCGGAATTAATTGAGTGCATACTTGATTAATTCCGCCAACGGGTTTTTAGTTGTTTTTCGCTGTTAACACCCCACCTTGTTCGTGTCAGCAACCAGCTCTGATGATGTAAGAATATCACCATACAGATGTGTTGGCAATTGTCAACAAGGTTCACGACAATTGTCAAACAACCCTACTATGCTACCTTCTTGCATCAAGAGGGTGAAATAATCACATTCAAGAGGTTGTTCTTTTGACGAATGCTTGGCACGCCATTCGTATGCGCAAAGGTCGACGCGAGGGCGCGTCGACTCCTATTGGCGTAGGAGGCGCGGCGCCCTCGCCGCAGCCCTTGTGCTTGTCGTAGTAGGTGCAGCGTCCCCGCTGCATCCCCTAAGCTTGTTCGATATGCTTGTCTGGAATGCACGTCACGCCATTCGTATGCCGTTGGGTCGACGCGGGGACGCGTCGACTACTATTCGTGTATGCTCATGCCGAGCATAAATGATTTAGCCCCCGATGCTATGGCACCGGGGGCTAAATGCATGATGTTATCTTTATCGTCTATTCTCGCTTAGTCACCTTCTTGATTTTGTTGCTGTTGTGCAGCTGCAACCTTCACGATCTTGTAGTACTTCGTGGTTGTTGATTCATTACCACTACCAGTTGTCTTGATGTACTCTACAGCATAAGTAGTACTTGCCGATGCCGTCCACTTCATACCCGTGATGGTGCGATTACCGCCATCCTCGCTTGGTATAGTTTCGTAAGAAGGTTTATCGGATGGTGTAGAAGATTCATTATTACTATCTTCTGATTTAATCTCAGTTACAGTCAGCTTCTTGTTAGTTACATTTGTCTGCTCAAGCGCATGCTTAACCGCCGCCTCAGTAATCTCAACGCCAGTCACACCAGTTGCAAGTGTCACCTTGTAAAGCTTCATATTAGAAGAAGTCATATTAGCGGTAGATGTGCCATCCTGTGCATAAGCATAGATCTCATCACCAGCAGCATATTCATATTCGTTGCTAACCTGCTTACCCTTCACATAAGTGGTGATAGAAGGCTCGGTGACGGTAGTGATGGTCTCCTGGTTGCCCGTTTCGCTTTCCACTACGCAGGCATCGAAGGTGATAGGATAGAGATCTGCCGACTTGTCGGTGATCTTGAAGAGATAGGTGTAGGCATAGTTGCTCTTCCACTGGCAGTATGCGGCAGGAACCTCTACGGTGCGGAAGATTTCGCTCTCGCCATTCTTGAACTCAATCACCTCACCCGTATCATCAGAAATCAACTTGTATGCAATCTGCAACTTCAAGTTGGTGGAGTTGCTGGGGTTTGGAAGGATGGTGGTCCAATGAACTGTACTGGTTTGACCTTCAGTGGTTACATAGTCATAAGTAGGAGCATTGGCTGTTGTGCCAATACCTGATGTGGCATCAAGCCAGCTTGTACCGTTTGTTCTAAGCGTATCAGCCGTTGAAGAACCACTATCCACAGCCACCTGTGCTTTATTCTGGTCATCACCTTCTGAAGAAACGTAAGTAACCGTATACTTGGTATTATCTCCAGGAACGATGAATTTACCATCAATACCGAACGACTTGTTAGGATTTTCACTTGTTGTCGGGTGTGTTACCGCAGTGCTGCCAGTAGAACTATTATACTTAATCCCCGTAATCACGACCTTATATCCCGGCACGGTCTCATAGATACCGAAGCGGATCTTAGACTTGAAGTTGCGGAAGGTCAGCTGGACGGCATTGTGATCGTATGGACTTCCTTCTGTGCTTGACTTTGCGATATACTTGCGGTCGGAATAGAAGATTTTGTCTGTGTTCGCACCTGACTTCACCTGAATGGTGTAGCCCTTGTTATAGACAGAGACATTACTTTCGTTTTGGTCGGTGGTAGAGGTAGCACCCGTGATCTTCTGAATGATAACCGTTGCGCTTGCGTTAGATTCAGTAGGATTAATATCCGAATCAAGAGCAGAGACAGCTGTGAAGGTATAGCCACTTGCCTGGTCATCCCAATACTTGATGGTCTGCTTGGTGTCAGATGATTGTTCAGTCAAGATTGATGGTGAAACCTGAGTAGAAGAATATGGAGTAATTCCCACATACTCCCAGTTATTGGTATTGCTGGTGGTTGTGTTGGCAGTATTTTCGGTATATTTCACCACATAGTTCTGGAAAACGATATTGCCGTCACCAGCTGCACCACCGTTGGCTTGATTTTCGTTCTTCTCACCCCATACAATGAACATTTTTCCGAGTTTACCTGCATCAGTACTGTTACTCGTTGTTGTGCCAGTAGTAGAACCTTCCTCAGTACCACCAGTACGAGTACCACGCGACATGGCAGGCGTATTCATATTAAAGGCGATGGCTCCGGTTCCTGTGGGCGACGAGGCGTCGTTGCCCTTGAAGTCATCGTCGACACAACTCGCCATGATCATGGCAGCTGTGGCAAAGAACAAATAGTTTTTTCTCATCATATTAATGTCTCTTTTTTATAATTACTCGTATCCAAAACGATGCACCACATGGCATCATAACGTACCCCGAATACAGGTACTTACATATAATTATGCAAATTTACAACTTTTTCAATCATGACACAGGGGGGGGTAAAATTTCACTACTATTAATGATAATTAACGTAGTAGTCGACGCGTCCCCGCGTCGACCTTAGCGCAAATGAAGAGCATACAAAAAGGTGGCGAACGAAAATCGTCGCCACCATATATATAATAAGGTATATCGCTACAGTTTCACTGCCCGCTTGGCAGGTTTACTTTCGTTGCTCATACGGTCGAGAGCTGTCACCACATAGGTATATCGGTCTTTACCCTGATCGTAGGGCAACTTAAGGAATGTGTCGGTGGTGATCTTCACAATCTTCGAAGGATCCTCCACATTCACCTTCTCGCCCTTGGCAAAACGATAGACCACATACTTCACGGCTTCATCATTCCATTTCGTGCCGTTAGGCTTGCCCCAGAAGAGCATATAACCGTCGGATGTCCACACCCCCTTCACCGACTTCGGCTTCTTGGGCTGCTTGTGGTCGATAAACGGCATGAGAGGTTGCAGAGCAGGATAGCGCCAGTAGTTGGTGCGGAGCACGGTGCCATAGTTGCCCACATTGTCGGTCACAGCCTTGGCATACCAAAGCACTGTGCCGCTGACGTGGTTCATCTGCTCATGCAGCTTATACTTCGCAGGCATCTGGTTGATGGCAGGATTCTGCGTGTCGGCATATTTCACGGTGCGCTCCACGTCTTCGCCGATATAGAGCGGACGTTTGCCGGCATAACGGTTCCACCACTCGATGAGCGTCTTGTAGTCGGCAGCGGGATGACCGATCTGCCAGTAGAGTTGCGGCACGCAATAGTCCACCCATCCGTTGTTCACCCACAGCAGCACGTCGGCATAGAGGTCGTCATAGTTCTGTGTGCCACGGGTGTCGCTGCCCAAAGTGACGGTGCTGGTCTTGTTGCGGTAGATGCCGAACGGCGATACGCCGAACTTCACCCACGGTTTGATTGAATGGATAGAGTCGCTCACCTGCTTGATAAACAGATTGACATTATACCGCCGCCAGTCTCCGCGGTCGGCAATGCCGTTGCTGTTCGCCTGATATTCCCGGTCGTCGGGAATGGGCAGCCCCGCAACAGGGTAAGGATAGAAATAGTCGTCCATGTGGATGCCGTCCACATCATAGCGGCGCACGATGTCGTCGACGATTTTGCAGATATAAGTGCGGTTGGCATCGATGCCCGGATTGAGGATAAAAAGTCCGTCGTAGGGGAATACGCTTTCGGGATGCGTGATGGCAATGTGGTTGGAAGCGAGGTCCGTGGTGTTCTTGGTCTTCGCACGGTAAGGGTTCAGCCATGCGTGCAACTCCATGCCGCGCTGATGGCACTGCTCAATCATCCACTGCAGAGGGTCCCAATAAGGCGACGGAGCCTTTCCCTGCACACCCGTGAGGAAGCGGCTCCACGGCTCGTAAGGACTGTTGTAGAGGGCGTCGCATTCGGCACGCACCTGAAAGATGATGGCATTCACGCCGTCACGCTGCAATTCGTCGAGCTGCTGCGTGAGCGTGCGCTGCATGTCGGCAGTAGACATTCCCATAAACTGACCGTTGACACACTGTATCCACGCTCCTCTAAACTCACGTTTCGGTGCCTTGGCACCTGCCTGCGCCACACCCGAAAGGAGCATGGCAGCCAATAAGATTATTGTATAGATGTTTTTCATTTTCTCCGTGACATGTTCTTGAACGCCGTGCGGTTGAACTCCTCTTCAGCCTTGATCACCTCATAGAGCTTGCATGCCGGAATGACCTTGAGGAACTTGGCATCATAATCTTGCTGCAAGCGTTTGATCTCCAACTCGCAGCGGTCGCGTTCCTTGATAGCCTTCAGGCAGTCTTTCTCCGTCATCGGGCGTCCGCGCATGGCTTTGCCTATCTTCCGGAAGAAGCAGCGCTGCTTCTCTTTCAGCTCGTCGAAGAGCACGAAAAAGCGGTTCGCCTCCTGTTGGGTCAGTCCGGCGCGTGCCGTGATGAACTGGCGCAGTGCCGTCTTATACTGCCTCGGGTCGAAGTTGCTATCGGGATCGGCATGAACCGCCATGGAGCATGCCGTCACCACCAGCAGAAACAATAATTTCCTTATCATGTCGTGCGATTAATAATTCACCATATAGGACACCATGTCGTCGGCATCGAGCATCAGGTAGTCTGCCAGCTCGTCCACCTGTCTGTCGTGCGCCACCACCTCATAGGTCTTTGCCACCCGGGGTGACGGCTTGCTTTCGTAATGGTTCAGAAAGACATTCACGCCGAACACCAGACCGCAGACGCTCGCCGCTGCACAGAGCAACAGGCGATAGCGGTGCCAGCCCAGCAGCACCGGTCCCGTCTCCCGTTCCGGCAACAAGTTCATCATCCGTGCGTTGAATGCCTCGAAATAGCCTGCAGGCACACGGAAATGGTTGCTGTTGCCATATCGTTGTTTGAGCTTTATGTCTGTATCCATCTCTTTCATCGTTTTGTAATGTATGACGCAGAAATCGGAGGAAGGTTTAACCGTCCGGCGCAAAATCTTCTGCCCCGCTCCGCCTGCGCCGGTTCATTCCAAGGTCTTCATATATTCCGTCACCTTTCTCACCGCAATATGATAGGATGCCTTGAGTGCTCCCTCGGTGGTGTTGAGCACCTGACTCATCTCGCTGTATTTCATCTCGTCATAATAGCGCATGGTGAACACAGCCCGCTGTACATCGGGCAGACGGCTGACAGCCTCCTGAAGGTGTGCCTGCATGGCGTCGCCGTCGAAATAGTCGTCTGCCACGAGCATCGATGCCACTGCCTCACCCTCCCCAGCCTGCACCGAGACAGAACCGCGCGTGCGCCGAATACTGTCTATCGACTCGTTGACGGCGATGCGGTAGAGCCAAGTATAGGGTTTAGAGTTGCCACGGAAATCGTCAAGTCGGCTCCAGGCTTTCATAAAGGTGTTCTGAAGCACATCGTTGGCATTGTCGTGCGTGAGCACCATACGGCGGATCACCCAATACAGCTTCTCGCTATACTGGGCCACCATCTCGGCAAACGCCTCGCGCTGCGTCGATGGATTGGTGAGCCGGTCGGAAAGTGCTTGCGGGTCGATGTCCATCACTTCATGAATTGCCTTAGATTGTCGTATATCACCTGGTCATAACCGTAGAGGTCGGGATATTGGCACCATTGTCCCGGCGTGACGGGATAATAGGTGTAATAACATATATAAAGAGGTATCTGGGGCTTGACGGCAATACTTCTGACGAGTTTGCGCGACGAGCCGATGTCTGCCGTCACCGAATAGGCGATCTTTTCATACATGCCGTCGGCATCGTCGCCAAGCAGGAAACGGGCCAGGTCGAGCGGACGCTCCACCCGCACGCAACCATGCGACACATCGCGCTGCCGCTGCCCGAATACACCTCGTGAAGAGGTGTCGTGCAGGAATACGGCGAAATTGTTGTCAAAGCGGAAGATGATGCGACCAAGTGCGTTGCCCTCACCGCCCTCTTGCGACACGCTGTATGCCCCGCTTTGCAACATGGCTGCAGTAACCCGCTCGGGATCTACCTGTTTGCCTGTGCTCCGCTCGCGTATGTTGTAGCGGTTACTTTGGAAATAGGAGACGTCGCCGGCATGGCGTGCCACATCCTTGCGGATGATACTTTGTGGGATGTTCCATTGGGGGTTCACGTCCATGCGCTTGAAATAGCTGTTGAGCATCGGCGTCTTGGTCTTTTGCGAACCGCACCCTATCTTCATGCTCTCCACCCGGTCGCCGTCGTAAAGGAACAGATGTTGCGCGGGGATGTTCACCAGCACATACTTCCTGTGTTTGTCGGGACTGTCGCTCATCCGCCAGCGTGCCTTTTCCAGGTTGCAGAGTATCAACCGCCGTTCAGCCCCGTTATGTGTGCCGGCATGCAGTTGGCGCAACAGGGCGTCATAGAGTTTACCCTGCGGACGCACCTGGTCAAGAAACGCAGCCAGGCTGTCGGTCTGTGGCATGCGGAGTGCCTTGGCGAAGAAGTCCTTATGCGGACGTTCTATCTTCACGTCGAAGAGCGTGCGGTAAGTCACGGGCGCAACCGAATCCTCGGGATCACGCACGTCAAGGCGGTTCAGTAGATACTTGGGGTTTACGTAGCCGAAGCGCTCGCCGACAGCATAGCGCATATAGGCTTTCGTGAGGTTGTATTCCAGTCGGGCAAAGACCCTGTCTATGGTGTTGAGCGTGTCGAAATCAAGGTGTTCGGCACGTTGCAGGTCAGCTTCGATCTGTTTCAGGCGGAAAGCGCGTCGGCTGAAGCCCAACGAGTCGATGTCTGCAATATGCTGCCACAGCACACGGGCATTGGGAGAGACTCCGCAGCGGTCTATCCAAAGCCAGCCGCCACCTCTGAGATAATGACTTCGGGTGCGATAGTCTGCCAACGAAGAGTCCTTGTCGGCTCTGATCTGTTCGTCCAAAGCCTCCTTCACACGATGAGTATGGAGCACAAAATCCCTCACCCGCAATGAACTGTAATCACCGAGAGTGAGGTCCTTATTGGGGTTGTCCACATGTTCCTTGCAGGAAGCAACGGCTATACAGGCGAGGAACAGGCAAATCAATAATCGGGGAAACGGATGCAAGACCGTCTTAGCTTATCAGCAGCTTTCTCGTCACGTCGCCTACCTTGACGAGGTAGATGCCCTTGTTGAGAGAGCTCAAGTCGAAACGGAAGTCTGCACTGTCTATCTTCACCATCTTGACGCACTTGCCCGACAAGTCGTAGACGCAGAGTGTCTTGGCATTCGCCCCAAGCACATGGACATAGTTGGAACCTGACTTGATGACAATGCTGGACGAGTTGACATCTATAAACTCTATAGAAGCGCTGGCAGACATTTGCTGCGGACTCACAAAGAGCATCGCTGCCGAAAAGAGGGTTATCGAGAGTATATTTTTTATCATCTACGCGTAAATAATTGATTGTACACTGCAAATATATTAAAATATTGTCAATGAGTGTTCAACACGCCCTTATCTATTAACATTATTTATACACACAGACACGACTATGGTAACGACAATATGTGTATCCATCACGCCTACGAGCGGATTTTCCGAGATTTGCTTGCTTATCTCAAATACTTTGACGAATTTTGTATACAAGCAGCAAACACCCAAGAATATGGAAAAGAACCAAATAGAAATATACCGTTCAGCTGACGGCAACATTGAGCTGAACGTGAAACTGGAGAACGATACCGTCTGGCTCACGCAGAGCCAGATGGCGGAGTTGTTTGGCCGTGACCGTACCGTGATAACGCGCCACATAAACAATTGTTTCAAAGAGGGAGAACTGGACAGAGATATCACATGTGCAAAATTTGCACATACCAAGAAATACGGCCGTCGGGAAGGTTTTGAACAAGTGACAGAAACGACGATGTACAACCTTGATGTTATCATATCTGTCGGCTATCGTGTGAAGTCAGTACAAGGCACTCGATTCCGCCAATGGGCAAACAACATCCTCAAGCAATACCTCATCAAGGGTTACGCCATCAACCAAAAACGGCTCGACCATTATGACGACTTGAAGAGCGTGGTAAATCTCATGTCGCGCGCCATCACCTTGCAGCAGAAGGTGACAATGGGGGAATATGAGGGATTGTTCAGCGTCATCAGCGACTACGTATACGCCCTCGACACGCTCGACCGCTATGATTACCAGTCGCTTGGCATCAGTCGGACAACCCATGAAGAGCCGTTCCGCGTCACCTACAAGAATGCCATGGAAGCCATCAATGCTCTGAAGGAGAAGTTCGGCGGCAGCCAATGGTTTGCCAACGAGAAGGACGGTTCCTTCAAGAGCAGCATCGGACAGATATACCAGACATTCGGTGGCGAAGACCTCTACCCTTCCGTGGAGGAAAAGGCAGCGATGCTTCTCTACCTCGTGGTGAAGAACCACTCCTTCAGCGACGGCAACAAGCGCATTGCCGCCATGCTTTTCCTCTGGTTTATGGAGAAAAACGGCATACTTTATGGTGAGGACGGCCACAAACGCATTGCCGACAACACGCTCGTGGCCCTCACTCTGATGATAGCAGAAAGTCGTACGGAAGAGAAGGACGTAATGGTAAAGGTGGTGGTCAATTTGATAAATAAAGAGAACAAATAGGAGTTGGATATTAGGCTGTCCAATTTGATGTTCCTACTTATTGGTGGTCAGTTCTCCTTATACGACTGCAGCCGTTGCATCACGCTTCATCGCCCCCCTGAGCGACAGAAAACGAAAAAGGGAACCGACATGCGGTTCCCTAAATCTTTCAAAGAGACAATCCCCGAATTATTCAGCTGCAGGAGCTTCACCCTCTGCAGGAGCCTCAGCAGCCTCAGCGTTAGCAGCAGCTTCAGCCTCTGCCTTAGCAGCAGCCTCAGCAGCCTTCTTGTCAGCTACCTTCTTGGCGATTTCCTCGTTGATTTTCTTTTCTGCCTCAAGCTCTTTAGCCTGTGCATCCTTCTTTGCCTTCTGCTCGCTCTCGCGTACAGCGTCCAAGCCCTTCTGCTTGTCTGCCTTCCATGCGTCGAACTTCTTCTGTGCAGAAGCGTCGTCGAAAGCGCCCTTCTTCACACCGCCTTTGAGGTGCTTCATCAGGTATACGCCCTCACCCTTGAGGATGTTGCGCACGGTGTCTGTAGGCTGTGCACCACACTCTACCCAGTAGAGTGCACGCTCGAAATTCAAATCTACAGTAGCAGGATTGGTGTTGGGGTTGTAAGTACCAATCTTTTCAGTAAATTTACCATCACGTGGTGCTCTTACGTCAGCGATAACGATGCTGTAGAACGCGTAGTTCTTACGACCGCCGCGCTGCAATCTGATTTTTGTTGCCATTGTTTAAATAAATGTTTATAAGGTTTGAATTTTATGCTGTCAACTCGTGACAGCGGTGCAAAGTTACTTATATTTATCGGGCTATCAGACCGATAAGCTCCGACTTTTAATATAGTTTAACTTATTTCTGCAGTCTCAAGCCACATTCCATGCCCTTCATGTTGCTGAGCAGGGAAGTAGCTGTCTTCAGTGCGCTGTTGCCGCTCACGGTGCCGAGCACGTTGACATAGTTCAGGAGCTTGCTGGCATCCATCACGATGAGCAGTGAGTTGTCCACAATCTGGGTGGTACCCACAATCTGCTTCACTGTGCCGGCATATTTCAGCTCAACGCTCTTGTTGGTGACCGTGTAAGTGCCCTTGAGGGTCTTTTTCTTGAACTTCTGTGTGAAATTACCGTCGCTGTCGAAAGTCATGGTCACCAAGCCTTTCTTGAATCCATAAGACTCCAGCTTCTTCTGCAGTTTCTTCTCGATAGCTGCCGAAGCGGCCTTGCCGCCGAGGTTTGAGAGGACGTTGTCGCTTGAGAATACTACGGCTGGCTCCACATAGGTCCATGTGCCCACAATCTGGTCTTTCGTAGCCACGTTGTTCTTGTTGAATATCGTGGACAGTCCCTGGATGACACTGCTGGCAGTGGAACTGCTGCTGGAAGAACCGAGCACATTACCGAGAATGTTGCCGAGCGTGCTCTGTGCACTCACGTTTCCTGCGGCCAAAAGCATGGCAAAGGCCATGGCACCGCGCATCATAAACTTTTTCATCGTTCTTTTATGTATTTTATAACGGCTGCAAAATTACTCCTTTTCATATAAAAAATCAAAAAATAATAGACAAATCACACAAAAGCAACGATAAAAACAGTACTTTTGCATATATGATCATCGATTTGTCCATACTTTTACCCACCTATAACAATGTCTGCCTGCCACTGGTCAAGGAGCTGCAACGACAAGCTGAAGCTACCTGCGGACTGCGCTATGAGATTATCGTGGCGGACGACGGGTCGACAGATGCGGAGACGGTGGTGGCAAACCGCACAGTAAACCTGTATGAACACTGCCGGTTCATGGCGTGCGGGGAAAACCGCGGACGGGCTTGCATACGCAATTATCTGGCGCAGCAGGCGCAAGGGGAATGGTTGCTCTTCGCCGACAGCAACATGAAGATGGATCACGACGGTTACTTCCTGGCGCGGCGTGAAGTGTTGCTCCGTCATCCCTTCGACGAGCGTTTCCGCTACTATGGTTACGAGGATGTGCTTTGGGGCAAAGCGTTGATGCAGCACGGATGGCAGATTTATTCGACAAGAACAACACTAATCAAACATCACTATGAAAAGAAACAACATCCTGCGTACGCTATGCGTATGCTTCGCCATGCTCGCCTGCATGACATCCGCCGCCCAAGGCGTGGAACATCCATGGAAAGGTAAGAAGGTGGCGTATTTCGGCGATTCGATCACCGATCCCCGCAACAAGGCTTCTAAAGACAAATACTGGTCGTTCCTGCAGCAGTGGCTCGACATCACCCCATACGTCTATGCCGTGAGCGGCAGAAGATGGGACGACATCCCACGACAGGCAGACAAGCTGAAGACCGAACACGGCGACGATGTGGACGCCATCCTCATCTTCATCGGCACCAACGACTTCAACGCCGGCACACCCATCGGCAAATGGTATACGGAAAAGAAAGAGAAGGTGATGGCGGGCATCCACGAGCCCAAGCACATGGTCACACGCATGCGCCAATATCTGTCGATGGACAAGGACACCTATCGCGGACGCATCAACATCGCACTGAGCACGGTCAAGAAGATGTATCCCACCAAGCAAATCGTGCTGCTCACCCCGATACACCGCGCGGGCTTCTATGCCAACGAGAAAAACTGGCAGCCCACAGAGGACTACCGCAACATCTGCGGCGAATATCTGAAGAGCTATATTGACGCCGTGAAGGAAGCCGGCAACATCTGGGCAGTGCCCGTGATTGACCTCAATGCCGTGAGCGGTCTGTATCCGATGATGGACGAGCACGCGCAGTATTTCAACCGTGCCGACACCGACCGTCTGCACCCCAACGACAAGGGTCACGAGCGCATCGCCCGCACACTCTACTATCAGCTCTCCGCCCTGCCCTGCACCTTCTAAGCCCCAAAAACGGACTACATGAAAACAGACAAGACAACATTTGAGGGCATCGACCGCCCGATGTACATACTCGAAGAGGAGCGGTTGCGCCGCAACCTGAGCCTCATCCGCAGTGTAGCAGACCGCACAGGCGTGGAAATCATCCTCGCCTTCAAGGCGTATGCACTCTGGAAGACGTTCCCCATTTTCCGCGAATACATCCAGTCGACCACCGCCAGCTCTCTCTATGAGGCACGCATGGCCATGGAGAAATTCGGTCATCGGGCACACACCTTCTCGCCTGCCTATACAGACTATGAGATTGACGAGATTGCCCGGTGTTCCAGCCATCTGTCGTTCAACTCGCTCTCGCAATACGAACGTCTGCACCTGCGTGCCCGCTCTGTCAACCCCGACCTGAGCATTGGACTGCGTGTAAACCCGGAATATTCCGAGGTGGGCACCGACCTCTACAACCCATGCGCACCCGGCACACGCTTCGGTGTGACAGCAGACAAACTGCCCGAGCAGTTGCCCGCCGACATCGAAGGTTTCCACTGCCATTGCCACTGCGAAAGCGGCAGTGACGTGTTTGAGCGTACGCTGACTAAGATAGAAGAGAAGTTCGGCTTTTGGATGCCTCAACTGAAATGGATCAACTTCGGCGGCGGTCACCTGATGACACGCCGCGACTACGACATAGAACGCCTGTGCCGTCTGCTCACAGACTTCCGACAGCGTCATCCCAATCTTCACGTGGTTCTCGAACCGGGCAGTGCTTTCGGATGGCAGACAGGTCCTTTGGTGAGTCAGGTGGTCGACATCGTGGAAGACCGCGGCATACGCACAGCCATCGTCAACGTGAGCTTCACGTGCCACATGCCCGACTGTCTGGAGATGCCATATCATCCGCAGGTGCGTGGCGGCGTGACCCTTGAAGATGCCACACCGGAAGATATCGCCTCGCCCCACACCTACCGCTTGGGCGGCAACAGTTGTCTGTCGGGCGACTTCATGGGCTATTGGCGTTTCGACCACGAGTTGCAGATAGGCGAACGCATCATCTTCGAAGACATGCTCCACTACACCACGGTCAAGACGTGCATGTTCAACGGCATCACGCATCCCGACATCGCCCTGCTCCACCCCGACGGCACCCTGGAGACGCTGCGCCGTTTCACCTACGAAGACTATCTGTCGCGGATGGACTGACCTCTTGACTATGTCATTCCCGCTATTAAAGCTCATGCCGAGCATACAATAAAAAGGGAGCCGCAATGATTTGCGGCTCCCTTTTTATTGGTATGCTATTCATCATCAGCCATTCACATAACCGAAGGTCCTGATTTGGATGAAATGCTTCTTAGGATCCTTCCAGACAACCTCAAACCAGTCAATATCACCGTCAGACAGTCTGATGGCATAAATACCCTTGCCGAAAACATAGTAATGCCATTCGTCTATCCAGTAGTAATCTCCTTTATTCAATCGATCCTGGCCAGCTTCCTTGAAATACTCTACAAATGAATCCCAGTTATTGTTGCTCCTCAATACTTCAGATGCGGCTTTTGCCAAAGAAACAGAAGCGAAGTGGTTCATATGAAACTGGTTCCAATGATCAGATCTACTGCTTATGTACATCAACATTCCTGAAACGCCATCCTTCGCCTCTCTGATACATACCCAATTCTGCATACCCTCTTGATAGGTGTCGTGCTGTTCAAAGTCACCAACAGCGTATGGAGAACGACCTTCTGCAAACGGCAATGTCCATGCTGTCACGAACTTGACTTTGGAGAAATGCTTGAACACGCCACTGCCTGCAAAGGTCATCTCTGCTACTTCTTTTCCACTGTTCACAGACTTGAAGTAGACCGTTTCCTTCACATTGCCGTCTCCATCCTTTAAGTCAGCCTTCATGTCAACTGTTGACGGAGAAATCAGTTCGGTCTTGGTGTCGGGCGACAACCAACTCTCAAACATTTCCTTGGCGGCATTGATGTCTGCCACCTTAATGGAAAGCACGGTCGTATCGGCTTTGTTCACTGGAATACCGCAGACACGCTGCACCATATTACCAAGAGAGTCAATCTCTATGATATTGTTTTGCAGGTAATTCACTTGGTCAAAAGATGTCACGTCTCCACTCTCCTGCACGTCTGGCTCTTTGTCGTCATCATCTGATGAGCAAGCAGCGAGTGACGCCAATCCGAAGGCAAGCGGCAATAACAATGTATAAAACTTAAATCTATTCATAACTATTAAAGTATCTTGGGTTATTAATGTAAATATCTATATTATGTCGACAACGTGTTACTTGCAGTCGATGACTGCCTTCAAGATGTCGAGTGTCTTCTGGATAGCGGCATCGCCATTGATGTGCTTGACACCTACACTGCCCTTGGTCTGCAGCGTGTTTACATCCTGCTTAGCCTTGCACTTTTCAGAGTAGCTCACCAGTTCGTTGTACTTTGTGCTCAAGTCTGCAGCATTGATCTTCACAATCTTTGGAAGGAAGCGCTGGCTGAAGATGTAGTTGCGACCATGTGACTTGAACGAAACGCTCACCGTCACTACGAAGTCAGGCATCTCGCCGTCGTAGAGCTTGCCTTCAGATGTGTTGTAGGGCAGATACACCTGTGGAGACATGATGAAGTTCTTGATATCCGGAACTTCCGCAGTTGTCATCTTTCTACCGTAATAGAAGTAGTTGGTGCCTTCCTGCTTGACCAAAGCGCAGTTGGCATCGGTTTCTTCCAGTTGTGCTGACTTGAATTTCGTATGAGGCAGATACAGGTACTTAGTCTTGTTGGATGAGTTTGTCGACCTGTAGATGGACATCGTTTCACCTTCCTTGACAATATTCAGTTTCGGCCGGTCAAGACTCATCAGCTTGGCGTATTGCGAAGTGTGTCCGCCCTTCTCGTCTGTATATACGCCGTAATTGCAAAGCACCTTGACGTCTGAAACATCGTCGAACACTTCGGGATTGATGTTCAGTTTGATACTGGTCGGGTCAAAGAACGACACCATGCGGAGGTGATAGTCGGCAGCAGCAGGGCAACCGTAAACACCATTGCCCTTGACAATCATGTTCATGGTTGGAACATCGCCCATTATTCTGTCATCAACAACGTAGACAACAGGATCGTCAGTAAGGCTCCATACACCTTTACCCACGTTCGATTTATACTTCGCCAGAGTGCTCGTATTCATCGTCAATGGTGTGACGCTGTTTGCGGCCAGACTTGAGATATATCCCGACAGATCGATATCTCCCGTCATGCTCATCTGTATTTTACCGGGCATAGAGTCGGTAATATTCTCCTTGTACGGATTGCTTATAGCCCAGTCGTAGGCATAGGCGGCAAGGTTGCACGCTGTGCTCGCATAGAGACTGTATACGTTCCAAGAACTTCCCGTCAGCTGCTTCTGAATAGCTGCCAAGGCAGAGCTGTTGACATCTCCAAGTGTTGACGAAGCCTTTGCCAACAGCGAACTTACACCGCTCGTTGCCGAGGCTGTCTGCTCTGCTGATGAATACTTGCCGGTGATGTTGGCCTTCAGCGTACCCTCCAAAGAGACTTTCTGCAGAAGCTCTGTCTTGCAGCTGAAACTCAGATCCTCACCGGAGTTAATCCAGTTGTTGTTGGTCGGGCAGTATGCCGACATGTCTATATCGAAAGCCGTCCATCCAATCTGCAGAGCCGTTGTCGTCATTGACGTGTATGGAGTATAGAACGACTTGAACGAGTTGGAACTTGGAGTACCGTCGTTCAGGAGGTTCATTGTCTGAAGCAAAGAGGTGTGGCTTGAAGGTATCGCATAGGTCAGAGCGTGATAGAACGGGAACTTGCATTTCTTGTCCGGTGAACCCATGTTCACCTCAAACGAATACTTAGAGCCTGTGGTAGACGCGTTGGTAACGTAGTGGAACACCCTCAATATGCCAAGGTAACGGTTGTAGAGGGCGAAGTAGTTACAGTCGTTCAGACCCGAGTTATTGAGAACGCTGAAAGCCATTTCCCATCCGTCAGCCGCCTTCACGTCACTGCGGATAGCGCTCGGAAGCGTCGTTACGGTCGATTCCGCCCACGGCAAGTTCACCGTAACGTGCCTTCCGCCGGAGTTTATTACCACGGCATCCTGATTTTCCCAATCATTAGCGAACGCGTCATTGCCTGCATTGCCGCTGTCCAGTACTCTGAAATACTGCTTCAGCGACAGTGTCACCTTGTCGTTAATCTCGGAAAACAAGATTACATCAGCAGAGTTGGGCGTGTTGTTGTCGCTCCGTTTTGCCTTGATGCTCACATAAGGATGACCATCCGACATGCTGTCAACGCCGGTAACCGTCGCCCAGTCTGGGCAACCTTCGATGGATTTGATTGGAGACAACAAACTGTCAAGCACGAGTCTGATTGTCACATCCTTGTTCGGGACGAACTGCTCATAATGATAGATGCCCGGAGTTCTTGTTATATCATCATGATCAGTACATGATGATAATGACAGAGAAAGACAAGAAACAGAAGCGACTAATAGTGTCACAACTCCAATTTGTAACTTCTTCTTCATATTCTTTAAAAGTGTGTATGTGTGTACTCAATGGCGTAATTGGGGCAAAGTTACAAAAAATATTGAATGTCAATACAAAGGTTTAAGAAAAAGCGAATAAAAACATCTTTTTGAACCAACATATCAATATTTTAAAGCAAGCGCGGCTGGCATCACTGCCAGTCGCGCTTCTTTTAAGTTATCCGAAACAATCTTTCGTCTTTCTTTGCATTGAGTTCTTGTCAGTCTTCTTTCATCTCCTCCTCGTGGGCGGCGATGAGTTTCTGCTGGATATCGTTCGGCACGAGTTCGTAGCTGGCAAACTTGGTGGTGAACGATGCACGTCCGCCGGTGAGGCTGCTCAGCGAGATGGAGTAGTTGCTCAGTTCCTTGAGCGGTATCTTGGCTTGCAGTTTCTGGTAGCCTGCCTCCGAGTCCATGCCCATGATGAGGGCGCGGCGGCCCTGCAGGTCGCTCATCACATCGCCCATAAAGTCGGCGGGCACGTATACTTCGAGGTCATAGATAGGCTCTAGGATCTTCGGTCCTGCCTCTTTGAAGGCATCAGAGAAGGCATGGCGTGCGGCGAGCATGAACGACAGCTCGTTGCTGTCCACGGGGTGCATCTTGCCATCGTATACCACCACCCTCACATCGCGGGCATAACTACCGGTGAGCGGTCCGTGCTCCATGCAGTCCATCACACCCTTGAGGATGGCGGGCATGAATCGGGCATCGATGGCTCCGCCCACCACAGAATTGATAAACACGAGTTTGCCGCCCCAATCGAGGTCTATCTCCTCGCGTCCTTTCACGTTGAGCTTGAACTCCTGACCGTTGAACTTATAGGTGGTCGGCTCGGGCATGCCTTCTGCATAAGGCTCGATGATGAGGTGCACCTCACCAAACTGTCCTGCACCGCCGCTCTGTTTCTTGTGGCGGTATTCGGCACGTGCCGACTTGGTAATAGTCTCGCGGTAAGGGATGCGCGGTTCCGAGAACTCCACGTTGAGTTTCTCGTTGTTTTCCAGTCTCCACTTCAGTGTGCGCAGATGGAACTCACCCTGTCCGTGCACGATGGTCTGGCGCAGCTCCTTGCTCTGCTCCACCACCCATGTGGGGTCTTCCTGTCTCATCTTGAGGATGGCAGCCATCAGTTTCTCCGTGTCCTGACTCTTCACCGCCTTGATGGCGCGCGCATATTTGGAGTTGGGATATTTGATATAGTCGAAACGCCACTCACAGTCCTTGCCGTTGAGGGTGTTGCCTGTCTTCACGTCTTTCAGTTTCACGGTGCAGCCGATGTCGCCGGCATTGAGTTGGTCTACGGCGATGCGGTTGGCTCCCGCACATGCATAGATGGCACCGATACGCTCCTTCGAACCGCGGTCGGCATTGGTCAAGTCGTCGCCAGCCTTCACACTGCCGCTCATCACCTTGAAATAGCTCACCTCGCCGATATGCGGTTCCATGCCGGTCTTGAAGAAATAGAGCGATGTGGGTCCGCCGGCCTCGGCTGCCACCTCCTCACCGCGCGTGTTGTGTACCTTGGGCATCTCGCTCACGAAAGGCACCACGTTGCCGAGGAATTCCATCAGGCGGCGCACGCCCATATCCTTGCCTGCACACACGCAGAACACGGGGAAGATGCTACGGGTGACGAGTCCCTTGCGGATACCCTCGCGCAGTTCGTCTTCGGTGAGCGTCTCTTCTTCAAAGAATTTCTCCATCAGTCCTTCGTCGTTCTCGGCGGCTGCCTCGACGAGTGCCTTGTGCAGCGCCATCGCCTTGTCCATCTCCTCTGCGGGGATATCTTCGATGGTAGGTGCGCCGCCCTCGGGCTTCCACGAGTATTTCTTCATCAGGAGCACGTCGATCAGGGCATTGAACCCGGGACCTGTCTGGATGGGGTATTGTATCTGCACGCACTTCTGTCCGTAGATTTCGTCCATCGAAGAGATGATGGAGTCAAAGTCGCACTTCTCACTGTCGAGCTGGTTGACGAGGAAGATGACGGGTTTCTTGAGCTTTTCAGTGTAGCGGAATATATTCTGCGTGCCCACCTCGGGTCCATACTGCCCGTTGATGAGGATGAGTGCCTCGTCGGTCACATTGAGTGCCGTAATGGCACCGCCGATGAAGTCGTCGGATCCCGGACAGTCGATGATGTTCAGCTTCTTGTTGTTCCACTCTACATGGCATACCGTAGGGAACACGGAATAGCCATACTCCTGCTCTACCGGGAAATAGTCGCTCACGGTGTTCTTTGCTTCCACGGAACCGCGGCGCTTGATGATGCCGGCTTCATACAACATAGACTCGGCAAGCGTGGTCTTGCCGCTACCCGCACTGCCAACCAGGGCAATGTTCTTGATTTCGTTAGTCTGGTATACTCTCATAACGTATAGATTTAAGAGTGAATAATATCTAAGGTTTTACCTCCTTGACGAGGTTATTGGTTTTCGCCCACTAAAGTAGAAATAATTGCGGCAACCACCAAACATTTCCGCCTTTATTTGCGCATTATTTAAAACATATTAGTATTTTTGCAATAAAAATCACAATATCTTGGCTGGTTTATACATTCACATTCCCTTCTGCGCAAGCCGCTGTGTATACTGCGGCTTCTATTCCACCACGTTGCCGCAACTGCAACAACGCTATGTCGATGCGCTGTGCGGCGAGATGCACTTGCGCCGCAATGAAATGGATGCACGCCCCACCACGGTCTACCTGGGAGGCGGCACGCCGAGTCAACTGCATCTGCCGTTGCTCGACCGTCTGTTCGACGGCATCGACAGGAGTTTCGGTCTTCCGGGTGCGGAGGCTGAGGTGACCATGGAGTGCAACCCCGACGACGTGACCGACGAGTTCACCGCCTGGCTGGCACATGCCCCCGTGAACAGGGTAAGCATGGGCGTGCAGACATTCGACGACGGGCGGCTGCGCTTCCTCCACCGACGCCACACGGCACACCAAGCCCGCGAGGCTGTTGACAGACTGCGACGGGTGGGCATCGGCAACATCAGCATCGACCTGATGTTCGGCTTCCCCGGTCAGACGCTCGATGCCTGGCAGGAGGACATCCGCCAGGCACTCAGCCTTGGTGTGGAACATCTGTCGGCATACAGTCTGATGTATGAAGAAGGTACGCGACTCTACGACATGCTCCAGCGGGGCGACATTCGGGAGATAGACGACGAACTGAGCCTGCGGATGTACGACCTGCTCACCGACTCGCTCACTGCCGCCGGCTACGAGCACTACGAAATCAGCAACTTCGCCCTGCCCCACTGCCGCTCGCGCCACAACAGCAGCTACTGGCATTCGGTGCCCTATGTGGGCATCGGGGCGGCTGCCCATTCGTTCGACCTCACGTCGCGTTCGTGGAACGTGAGCGACATCCGTGCGTATATCGATGCCATCGAACGGGGCGTGCTTCCGTCGGAACGTGAACAGATAGACGACGACACACGCTACGACGACATCATCACCACCGCCTTGCGCACCCGCGAAGGCATCTGCCTCGACGATCTCCTGCCCCGCCACCGCCGCTACCTGCTCCAGACGGCGCAGCACCACCTGGAAGACGGCACACTGCAATGCCATGACAACCGCATCAGCCTCACCCGCAAGGGCATCTATATCAGCGACAGCATCATGGCTGACCTGATGTATGTATAAAATCAATCATGGAGAATGGATAGCGACGAACGCAAAATCATCCACATCGACATGGATGCCTTCTTTGCCTCGGTAGAGCAGAGAGACCATCCGGAATATCGGGGCTTGCCGCTGGCGGTGGGCTTCGACGGACCGCGCGGTGTGGTATCAACCGCCAGCTATGAGGCACGCCGCTTCGGTGTGCACTCCGCCATGTCGATAGCAAAGGCCAAGCAGCTCTGTCCGCAACTAGTCATCGTGTCGTCGCGCCATGAATACTACCAATATATATCCGGCCAGGTGCACGACATCTTCCGGGAATACACCGACCTTATCGAACCTATTTCCATCGACGAAGCATTCCTCGACGTGACCCACAACAAGAAGGACATGCCTTTCGCCCAAGACATCGCCAACGAGATCAGGGAAAAAATCAAACGACAACTGAACCTGACCGCATCCGCCGGCGTGAGCTACAACAAGTTGCTCGCCAAGATAGCATCCGACTACAACAAGCCCGACGGCATCTTCGTGGTGCGCCCCGAACAGGCACTCGACTTCATCGGCAGTCTCAACGTGGAGAAGATATGGGGCGTGGGACCGAAGACGGCAAAGCGCATGCACGCCATGGGAATCTTCACGGGCAGCCAGCTGCGGCAGGTGTCGCTCGCCCATCTGCGCGAGGTGTTCGGCAAGATGGGTGGCGTGTTCTACGACTTCGCCCGCGGCATCGACAACCGGCCCGTGGAAACGGAGTGGACGCGCAAGTCGGTGGGGTGCGAGCAGACGTTTCTCAAAGACTTGCACACGCATTCGGCTGTCATCATCGAACTCTATCATGTGGTCATCGAACTGGTGGAGCGTATCCGCAAGAATCGTTTTGAGGGCAGGACGCTCACGCTGAAGGTGCGTTATGCCGACTTCACCCAGATTACGCGCAGCATCACGCAAGACAAGGTGCTCACGCGCAAGCAGGATATTCTGGCAACGGCGAAGTTGCTGCTCAAGCAAGTGGACATTTCCTCGCGCGGCATCCGCCTGCTCGGGCTCACCGTAAGCATGCCGTCACAAGCATCGCTCGAAGAGACCCACGAGCGTTGGGTTGAGGGTTTCCTGCAATTCCGTGATCCATAGTAGTCGACGCGTCCCCGCGTTTTTAATA
>CAVJZZ010000017.1:0-42016 GCA_963654295.1 Lachnospiraceae bacterium
TGTGTCCAATGGTGCACAGGTGATGCATCTCGTCACGGTGGTACTCATCGGCGTTGCCATGGGCACTACCGTGCGCACAGCCCGAGCTGTAGGAGCGGGCGACAAAGCGATGGTCTCAAGGGTGATCGGCAACACCGTGACCCTCTTTTCTCTGCTGGCTGCAGTGCTTACCGTTGTGCTGCTCACAGCCCATACGTTCATCGTACGCGCCATGAACACGCCCACAGAAGCCTTCGATGCCACGTGCAACTATCTCTTGGTGTGCTTTTCCGGCATACCGTTCATTGTCGCTTATAACGTGATTGCTTCTGTCTTCCGTGGCTTGGGCGATTCGCGCAGTCCCATGTATTTTGTGGTCGTGGCATGTGTGGCAAATATTCTGCTCGACTGGCTATTGGTCGGACTGCTGGGATGGGGACCTACGGGTGCTGCTCTTGCCACCACATTGTCGCAGGTGGTGAGTGTTGTAGTGGCACTGTTCTTCATACGCCGCCGTGCTTCATTTCCTTTCACGCGCGGCGACTTCCGTCCGCACCGTGATACACTGCGCAATATTCTCGGTATCGGTGTGCCTGTGGCGCTGCAAGACGGATTGATACAGGTGGCGTTCATTGCCATCACCGTGATTGCCAACGGGCGTGGGCTGGTCGATGCGGCAGCTGTGGGTATTGTCGAGAAGTTCATCGGTCTGCTGTTTATCGTACCTTCTGCCATGCTCTCTACCGTGTCTGCCATATCTGCACAGTGTATTGGTGCCGGACTTGGCGACCGTGCTCGTCAGACCATGCGCACCGCTATCTATATAGCTGCGGGCTTTGGCTTGACCGTTTCGCTGCTGTTCCAGTTCATTCCTGAGACGGCAGTGCGCCTGTTTACCGCCGATGCTGCAGTCATCACCCAAGGCGGTGAGTATCTGCGCAGCTACGTGTTCGACTGTTTCATGGCAGGCATCCATTTCTGTTTCAGCGGCTTCTTTGTGGCATGCGGTTATTCTGTCATCTCTTTCTGCCACAATGTGATGTCGATTGTCTTCGCACGCTTGCCGTTGTCTTATTTCTTGTCCGCACTCTATCCCGATACGCTCTATCCTATGGGACTGGCTTCACCGTTGGGTTCTCTGCTCTCGGTGATCATCTGTGTGATAGCCTATCGCTGGTTGTTGCGCAGACGGAAACCTTTGTGAGACCATTCTTATTTCTTCTTCATCGCCTTCACTACTTTGCCGATATACATCGAGTGGATGCCCGCATTGGCAGTCTTGTAGAACTCTCGGGGCACTTCACTGAATCCTTTGGGGTCGAACGGTGCATGATAGAGCATCTCGCACTCATAGACGGTGGAAGCTTCAGCGTAGTAGGGCGTACCGTGTTCCGTGTAGAGCGTGTGCAGTCCCAGGTGTTTGGCTTTGTCACCGTCACGTCCGCTGTTGTGTCCCATATAGTCGAGCACGTTGGCGTGCGCTTTGTCAAACTCCATCACGGTGAAATAGCGCGATTTCTCCATAAACTGGTGTGTATATCTGCCTTGTGCCACATAGACCGTGATGGTTGCATTGTCGCGTTCCCAGATGTTGCCCAGTGCACCCCAACCGATGGTCATGGCGTTGTTGCTGTGCTTGTCACCAGCCGCAAGCAGCAGTCCCTTGCCCTTGAAGAAGGTGAACGGGTTTTGGCGGAACTTCTCGTTCACATCGAACGCCTCGAATGTAGGTTTGCCTTCATTGTCTGTGTTGCTCTTTGCTTTCGTGTCGTTCTGCTGTCCGTATGTTTCATAAGACACGTTCTCTGGTTTCCACTTGTCCTTCGGTGCCGTGTAGTTCTTCGGATATCCGATGACTATCGTGTTGAGCGGAATGATGTGCTTAGGCAGTTTCAGCAGGGTGGCGATGGCCTTGCAGCGCTCTTCCGACGGATAGGTGCCCGTCCACACAGCTCCCAAACCCATGGCATGTGCCTGGAGCAGTATGTTTTCTGTGGCTGCCGACGTGTCCTGCACCCAGAACGGACGCACGTGGTCATCCTTTTCCTTAGTCATGTCGCCGCATACCACGATGGCGAGCGGAGCGTTTTTCGCCATGCTGGCGTTGGGTGTCAGTTCGGCTATCTTGCCGAGCGTGTCGGGGTTCTTCACCACGATGAAATGCCATGGCTGTGCGTTGACAGCCGATGGTGCTGCCATACCGGCACGCAGCAGCATCTCTATTTTCTCGTCTTCCACCGGTTTGTCTTGGTAGGAGCGCACGGAGGAGCGTGTCAGGATGGTGTTGTATACCACCTGGCTGCTGTCGGCTTCAGAGGCTGTCCCTCCGATTTTGCCTTTATAGGCCCTGACGCATACGATGACGAGTGCCAGGGCGAGCACTACGTTTAGCAATACTGATTTCTTCATATTCTTGAGTGTTTTTGTTCTTATTTGGATGATTCGCTGATTCTAAACAACATGCCTGTCGGGCAGACAAAGCGGCAATAGGGGCGCACCACCACCATAGAAAGCAGAAGGAAGGCGATGCCTGCTGCGATGACAATCCACGGCGCCGACTGCACCATGAAGGCGGAGAACAGTTCGTAGCCTGTCCAGTCGGTCCATACTTTGGTCCAAAGCAACAGCGTGAGCACTGCCCACAGTCCCTGACGGAACCATTCGAGTCTGTGTAATGTCTTTGGGCTCAAGCGCCATTTCTTTCCCGTGCATTGTCCTGCCAGCTGTTGCAGCGAGCCGAGCGGACATACGTGGGTGCAGTAGTATGCCTTCTTTCCGAAGAGCGGATAGACGAATGCTGTGATCAACATCACGCCCAGGATGGCTGTGCTTGTTCCCAAACCGTTTGCCAGCACGCCGAGCAGCGAAGAATAGGAGAGGAACGAGCCGCACCAGAAACCCAGTATCGCCACGTTCAATCCCAATTGTGCCATGTGATACCATCTGTTTTTGATGACCAGAGGCAGCACTGCCGCCATGAGTGCGACGACGAGTCCGATGACAAACTGCATCGAGTTGACAGGAGACTCCGTTTGCGAGGAGGTCTGTTTGTGGCTGGCAAGATATTCCAGTCCGCGTTTCATGTTGCCTTTCAGGGCGTTCGACGAATAGGTGGCTCCCGTCACACCATCTACGTTCAGGGCGATGGCATCCTCTACCGATCTCCCTTTCCACTGTTCCAGCAAGCCTTTTGCCTTGTCGAAAAACTGTGGCGTCTCACTGTTGTCGAGTGTGTTGATGTCTGTGATGGTGCTGTTTTTTACGTGAATCTCAAGCGGCACATTGCCACCATATCCCACGATGTCTTTGCCCAGTGCTGTGGTGTTGACCACGACGGTTCCGTCATCGAGTGTGCGCAAAGTGTCTGTGTCTGCCGTTTGTGCCGTTGGAGTGGCGTTCAAGTCATACCCCCACCATTTCCCTTTCTGCACGATGACCACCGACGATAGCATCAACACGCAGGCGATGAGGCTGAATGTCTGCTGCAAAGTCTTTAGTTTGTCTCTTTTCATCTGTGTTTTGTGGTTAAACGTAAGTATTGTTGCATGTTTTTGCGTTGTTTTTGACGTGCCGACAAGTCGGTAGGTTTAATTCCTCCATGCTGCTTTTAACTAAAATTAGGCTCGTCCTGCATTGGAACATTCCCGAAAAAAGTCATAACACACGGTTAGGATTTTTCTCATGGTTGACCTCATTAATCAACGAGTATAGCCTCGATGAGCAATGAGGTATACCCTCGATGGCAGATGAGGTAGTACTTCGATGGCAGATGAGGTAGTACTTCGTTGGCAGATGAAGTAGTACTTCGATTGACGATGAAGTATAGCTTCGTTGAAAAATGGGGTAGAAGTCATTACTCAAAAGCCCCGGCACTTTGTGGATGCCAGGGCTTTTGAGTAATATGACTGTTTCTATAGTCGTGTTGTCTTGTTAAGCAGATACATGTCGAGCAGTGTCATGGCAGTCATCGCTTCTACGATGGGCACGGCACGCGGCAATACGCATGGGTCGTGGCGTCCGCGTGCCTTGAGCGTGGTCGGATTGCCTTCCAGATCCACGGTCTGCTGTTCGGTGAGCAGTGTTGCCACAGGCTTGAAAGCCACTCTGAAATAGATGTCTTCACCATTGGAGATGCCGCCTTGGATGCCGCCGCTATGGTTGGTCAGCGTGTGTATATGTCCGCCTTCTGCTGCAAATACGTCGTTCTGCTGGCTGCCGCGTTGGGTCACGCCAGCAAATCCCAGCCCATATTCAAAGCCTTTCACGGCATTGATGCTGAGCATGGCACAGCCGAGTGACTGGTGCAGTTTGCCGAATTCCGGCTCGCCCAATCCCACGGGAGCACCCTTGACTACGCATGTGATGACGCCACCGATGGTGTCTCCCTCCTCTTTCACTTGCAGGATGAGCTGTTCCATTTCCTTCGCTTTCGCCTCGTCCGGGCAGCGCACCGCATTGTTCTCTGTCTTAGAGAGATCGTAGAGGTGATAGTCGCGCTCAAGGGCGATGTCGCCCACTTGTGAGGTGTAGGCTTGGATGGTCACGCCCAGTTGCTTGAGTGCCAATTTGGCCAGCGCACCTGCCACACAACGGCTGATGGTGATTCGTGCCGATGAGCGACCGCCACCGCGGTGGTCTCTGATGCCATACTTCTGCTGGTAGGTGTAGTCGGCGTGCGACGGACGGAAGAGACACCGCATGTTCTCGTAGTCTTGCGAGTGTTGGTTGGTGTTGCGCACGAGGAAACCGATGGGCGTTCCCGTCGACTTTCCCTCGAAGACACCGCTGAGCAATTCCACTTGGTCTGCCTCCTGACGACTGGTGGTGAGTCGGCTTTGTCCCGGCTTCCGTCGTGCCAGTTCGTTTTGGATGAACTCCATATCGATGTCAATGCCTGCAGGCATACCGTCTACGACACCGCCGACAGCTGCCCCGTGGCTTTCTCCGAATGAGGTCAGGGTGAATATCTTTCCAAAAGTATTGCTCATATATCTCTCGTCTTTGTTTTCTGGAGTGAAAATCTTTATTCGTGGTGATGCCCGCAGCATCCTCTTTCATGGTGATGTCCGCATCCACCTTCATGGTGTCCGCCGCATCCACCTTCGTGTTCGTGACCGCCACAACCGCCGCCACAACCTTCACAACCGCCTCCGCAGCCGCCTTCATCGCTCAGATGGTTCATTAGACTCTGTATTTCTTCGTTGGTAGCTACTCTTGATGAGAGCACCGAACCTTTGAAGTTGAGTGTCTTGCCGGCAAGCGGATGGTTCAGGTCCATCTTCACCTTGTCGTCCGTGATGGCGAGCACATGTCCGTAGAAGCGGTTGCCGTCCTCATTCATCAGGGGCACGATGGCGTCTTTGTAGATGTGGTCGGAGTCGAAATGTCCGTTCGCGGAGAAGATAGCCTTGTCGAGGTCTACCACATGCTCGGGGTTATGCTCGCCGTAAGCCTGTGCCGGTTCGAGTGTGAAGTCGAAGTTGTCGCCTTCTGCGAGTGGTTCGATGGCCTGTTCGAAGGCATCGAGTGTGAGGCCGAAGCCGCTGATAAACTGGAAAGGCTTGTCGTCGGAGGTCTTCTCCACGAGATTGGTCTTGCCGTTTTCTGTGGTGTACAGCTGGTAAGCCACGGCTATGTACTTGTTTTCTTTCTTGTCCATTCTGTGTCTAAGATGTTTGTTTGGAGCGCAAAGTTACGTTAAATCGTAGACAATCCAAAGGAAAACGCCCCCTTTTTGTTCATATTGTACCTTTTTTGTTTCCCTATTTCATCGATATACCATAACTTTGCATCACAAAAACACCGGAACATGAATTTCCTTTTCATCAATGCCAGTCCCCGCAGGGGTGGCAATATAGACGAGATGTTGGGCGAGATGCAGGATGAGGCACGCATGCGGGGCTGTATGGTCCAAACGGTGCGTGTGGACGAACTTTCTGTAAGTCCATGCCGTGGTTGTATGGCGTGCCGTAGTCGTCTGGCTTGTGTGCTCCCTGAAGATGATGCCCAGCGCGTGCTCGAACAGATCAAGTGGTGCGATGCGCTGGTTATCGGTGCTCCCTGCTATTGGGGCAATATGCCGGGCGCACTGAAAGTGCTTTTCGACCGCATCGTCTATGGAATGATGGGCGAGAACAAGTGGGGCATCCCCATTCCGTTGCACAAGGGGAAGCGTGCCGTGGTGGTGTCCACCTCGACCACACGCTGGCCTCTCAACCTATGGTTCAACCAAACGCGTGGGGTGGTGCGTGCCCTTCATGAGATATTGAGATACAGTGGTTTCCGTCTGGTAACAACCGTCCAGAAGGGCAATACCAAGATTTGTCACACGCTGACCAACCGTGAACGCAAGGCATGCCGGCGTGCCGTGCAGCGCATTTTGGGAAACTAAACGATGATGCGCCACACACTCCTTTTCCTCTTCTTGCTCCTGTGGACAGGGGCAGTCGGTGCCCAACAGTGTGCCGACTATAGCCGCATGTCGCCCATGGTGCGCAGGTTGGCGGTGCAGCAGAGCCATGTCTCTACGCGTGCCCTTGCCGGTCAGCAGTCCAGTCTGTGTGCCTTGGTGCGCATGAGCGGTGATGCTCGGCACGAACTCCAGTCGGAGGGTTGTCGGTTGATTGCCTCGTTGGGAGATATCCATGTGGTCGACATTCCGCTCAACCGCTTGTCTGCACTCTCCCGCCATGCCCATGTGTCGAGGATAGAAGCAGAGCGCAGTTGCCGCTTGTGCAATGACACCTCTGCCGTCATCACCCGGTCTGCCGATGTACGTCAGGGCACCGGTCTTCCCTTTTCACTTACAGGCAAAGGTGTGGTGATGGGCGTGGTCGATGTGGGCATCGACCTGACACATCCCAACTTCTTCACTGCCGATGGGAAGCACTATCGCATTGCCAGCTTTTGGGATCAGCTTGCCACAGACCCCGAGGAAGCGGTTGGCGGCACACCCTGCTATGTGGGCACCCTCTTCTCCGATTCTGCCAGCATTCTGTCGCATGCCCGTTCTGTAGACTCACCCTTACTCTTCCATGGCACCCATACGTTGGGCACCTGTGGTGGTAGTGGTGCCTCCACTCCCTATGTGGGCATGGCCCCAGAGAGCGAACTGTGTGTGGTGAGCAATGCAGTGAGCACCGACATCCCTCTCATTCCCGACACGCTTCTCGCCCGCTATACCACCGCCACCGACATATTGGCTTTCAAACAGATCTTTGATTATGCCGAGGAACAAGGCAAGCCGTGTGTGGTCTCTTTCAGCGAGGGATTTTCCCAAACGTTTGAAAGCGAGTGTACACTATACGATGAGGCACTTGCCCAGTTGACAGGTCCTGGTCGCATCCTGGTGGCATCGGCAGGCAACGAGGGACATATCCCTACCTATTTATATAAAGACAGCAGCACACCTTCTGTTGCCACCTTTCTCGACATGAACGGCGGCACAAGTGCATCATTCTCTGTGCGCACCGACGGACATCCTGTTTTGCGCACTGTGGTGTGGCGGAGTGCTGTGAGTCGTGACACCTTGGACGTGTCTGCCGACTGGCTTTGCCAGCAGCCTGACTCCTTCTTCTGCGACACGCTCACCATCGATGGCAGCCGCTATGCGTTGGCTGTGGCTGCATTGCCCAATGCCTACGAGGACGGAAAGACTGCCTATGAATACGTGTTGAAGAAACCTCAGGCATCCGACGACTATCCGAAGTTCCAGTTTGAATTGCTGGAGTCTGAGGCAGAAGCCGAACTTTTCGCCGTCAGTGGTCGCTTTGTGGCAGATGCACTCAACCCGCAGGCCATGCGTGGTGAGCAGAGCCACAAGGTCTATTATCCCGGTTGTTCGCCGGCGGTTGTCTGCGTGGGTGCTACGGTGTGGCGCACCGGACATCCCCGTCCAGACGGCACATGGCATGTCAACGGCTATTGGGGTGGGGGCGGACAGTTGGGAGGCTTCTCGTCTGTAGGTCCTACGCTTGACCGTCGGGTGAAGCCCGATGTGGTTGCGCCCGGTGCCAACATCCTCTCTTCGTCCAACAGCTATTACGATGAAGCCAATCCCGGTGACACCGAGTTTGTGGTTTGCCGCCAATCCCATGCCGGCCGCACCTATTCATGGCGCAGTGAACTGGGCACATCGATGTCTACGCCCATCGTGGCGGGCATCGTGGCACAATGGCTTGAAGCCAACCCAAACCTGTCGCCCGACGATGTGAAACAAGTGCTGGCACGCACGTCACGCCGTCTTGACACCTTGCAGACTGTGCCCAACTCCCAGTGGGGATACGGCGAGATAGACGCCTATGCCGGACTGATAGAAGTGCTCGGCATGACACGCATCGACTATGCCGACCGTCAAGCGCCGTCTTCCGTGTCGATAGTCCCTATAGGCGCGGGTAGGGTGCGCATCTCTTTTTCCGGACCATCAGTTCCCCGACATTTCACGGTGCGCATCTATCGACCCGGCGGACAGTTGGTCAAGGAACGCGCCTGTGCAGCACAAGATGCCAATGCCTGTGAACTGGAAGTAGGAGAAAGCGGCATCTATTTGGTGCAGGTCATCACAGACAACCCGAGTCTGACCGGGTCACGAATCGTCAGACTGTAACACTCGAACAATCATCAACAGAAAAACAAGAAACATTGGAACAGACACAACAACAATCCCAGCGTCCTCATCCCCTGGTAGCCGTCATACCGTTGGCGGTACTCATTGCACTCATTATCTTAGTGGTCAACCTCTTTCCCGACGATGCCCTTTCCGGTGCATCCCAAGTGGCACTGATGATAGCCACGGCGGTATGTGTGGCATTGGGCATGGCTCTCTACAAGATGCCGTGGGATATCTTTGAGGAGAAGATCAAGTTGACCGTAGGCGATGCCGGCGTCTCCATCCTCATCCTCCTGCTCATCGGCATGATGTCTGCCACATGGATGATCAGTGGCGTGGTGCCTACACTCATCTATTACGGAGTGCAGATCATGTCGCCCACGTTCCTGTTGCCGTGTGCCTGTATCATCTCTGCTGTCATCTCTGTGATGACCGGCACATCGTGGACCACCATTGCCACTATCGGCATTGCCTTGATGGGCATTGGTCATGCCCTGGGCATCCCCGATGCGTATACAGCCGGTGCCATCATCTCGGGAGCCTATTTCGGTGATAAACTGTCGCCCATGAGCGACACCACGGTGCTTGCCTCGTCGATAGCCGGCGCCGACCTGTTTGTCCACATACGCTACATGCTTTACACCACCGTGCCGAGCATGTTGCTGTCGCTTGTGCTCTATATGGCCATCGGTCTGTTCTACAACGGTCACGATGTGGAGATTAACCAGTATCTCACAGCCCTCGACCATGGTTTCCACATCTCCTTGTGGACATTCTTGGTGCCCGCATTCACGGGTTTTCTGATCTACCGCAAGACACCGTCGCTCATCACCCTGTTGCTCTCGGCTCTTTCAGCTTGCGTCTGCGCCCTGGTTCTGCAGCCCGATGTGTTGGCACAGATAGCTGGCGAGACCACGGTATCGGCAAAAAGTCTGTTTGAAGGCGTGATGATCACCTGTTATACCAATACGCATGTAGACACGGGCGTGGCAGGCATCAACGACTTGGTGGCTACCCGTGGCATGGCAGGCATGCTCAACACCATTTGGCTCATCCTCTGTGCCATGTGTTTCGGTTCGTGCATGGTGGCGAGCGGCATGCTCCATGCCATCACCCACATGTTGCTCAAGAGCATCCGAAGCACGGTGTCGCTCGTCTGTTCCACCGTTACGTCGGGTGTGTTGCTCAATCTGGTCATGGGCGACCAGTTCTTGTCTATCATCATGAACGCGTCTATCTATAAGGAGGAGTATGCCGCCCGTGGCTACAAACCAGAACTGTTGAGCCGCAGCACGGAAGACTCAGCCACGGTCACCTCTGTATTGGTGCCGTGGACGGCATGCGGCATGACGCAGAGCACGGTGCTCGGCATCCCCACATTGGTCTATCTGCCTTTCTGTTTCTTCAACATCATCAGTCCGCTGATGAGTTGTCTGGTGGCAATACTCGGTTTTGTGCCTACTCCCGAAAAGGCGAAGGAGGCGTGTGCGGAAGAATGACAACCATTTTGTAAAGGGTATGCAAGAATTGCAATACGTTGATATCGGAGGGAAGGAGTGTGTGGTCTATTCCACAGGGCATCCAGAAGTGCTGCTCATTCAACCTTCCGGCCGACATGAGCGAAAGAATCAAGGGATAGAACGTGAACTGGAGATGCTTTCTTCATCATGCCACCGCGACTTTGCCATGGTCCTGTTTGATACGGACAGTTGGGCACAAGCCTTGATGCCGTGGCCCGACAAAGCCGTGTCGCGTGATGAGGCAGTGGGGAGGCATGCAGCAGACACCTTATTATATATAGAGCATCAGCTGTTGCCGTGGATGAAAGCATGCTACGGCACCTTGCCTTGTGTCATCGGAGGATATTCCTTGGGCGGTCTGTTCGCTCTCTGGGCAGCTTGTCAGACCGATGCGTTTGTGGCAGTAGCCGCCGCTTCCCCGTCTTTATGGATAGACCATTGGGCAGACTATGCCCGTGAGCATGCCATCCTTGCCGACTTTGTGTATCTGAGTCTTGGAGACAAGGAGGAACACTGCCGTAACCAACGAATGGCGCGCATCGGCGATTGCGTGCGTCAACAGTATGCCATGCTATGTGAAAAGCTCGGTGCTTCCCGTGTTGCATTGGAGTGGAACGAAGGCGGACACTTTGGTGAAGAAGCCGAGCGCACAGCCCGTGCTTTTGCTTGTTGTATGCGCCAAATATAGTCGTTTGGTAGGCTAATTGCGTGAAAAACTGTCGTTTTCATTATTTTTAGGTATTGCAGACTAACGGTTTTCGCCGTACCTTTGCAATCGAAATAAAGATAAAGAATATTAATGGCAATAAAATCATAATGTTTTTGTAGTTTGGAAAAAGACTGGCTGTGAAGCCAGTCTTTTTTGTCTTCAGGCTCTTGGTACGGTGAAGAGCTCCCGTGGATGGATGTAAGCCTGAATCATTCTTCATCTTACGACAGTTCTGTTACCAAGCCATTCTTCACCCCTCTTTGACAATCCAGTCGCCAATCGTTCTTTGGGTGCTGTCATAGTTGACACCTATCTTGAAGAGACGCTTGCCGTCGGCTGAATAAGGGATCAGATAGCCCTTGTCGTCAATCTGTCGGATGGCATCCTCTGCCGAACCGTCGTATTTCAGTTCGAACACATATACGGCATCGGGCATGTAGACTACGGCGTCTGCCCTGCCTGTAGCACTGTCTTCCTCCACCCTCATGTAAGCCCCCATGAGGTTGAAGATAAGGTAGAAGACCGTCTGGAAGTCACGCTCATTCTTGTTGGACAAGCGGTTGGAGATGCCAGAGAGGTAAGCCCTGAGTATTTCCATGCATTTATCCACCTCCCCTTTGCTCAGACATTGTGCCATTTTCACGACCGTGCTGTTGTTGTTTAGCGAGACGGGAGAGAGGTAATTGGGCGCAAGGCTTTTCAGCATGCCTATCTTCACTTCTCTGTTGGGGTATCCCAGCGTGTAGGCTTGGAAAGTAGGGTTATATTCCTTGATGGTGAGGTAGCCGCTTTGGTATAGCAAGGGCAGCGGCGATGTCATTTGCTCTGGTGACACGTCGAAGTCGTCTACGCTGACATCGTTCTGTTCGATGTCCGTCACGTTGACATTGTATTTCTGCAGACTCTTGATGAGATAGCTGGGAGTGCCGGAACCAAACCAATACGACTGGATGTCTTGGGCATTGAGTGCCCTCACGAGGCTGAATGGGTTGAACACATCCTCAGAATGTGGACTGAAGTGGTATCCGTCATAATACTTGCGCAGTTGCTCCAGACACTCTTCGTATGACACGCCAAGAGCTTTTCCAAGCGCCTCCACGTCGGGTTTCATCACTGTGGTAAGCTCTGTCTTACTGAAACCGCAGATGGCAGAATATTGGTCGAACATACTGATGTTCTCAAGGTTGTTCAGTTCGCTGAAAATGCTGAGCTGGGAGAACTTGGTGATGCCCGTGATAAAGGTAAATTTCAGATAGGGGTCGAGCTTCTTCAGCGGGCTGTAGAAGTTCTGCATGATGAGGCGGAGCGCCTGCAGGTTCTCCTTCTCGTGCACCACGTCGAGAAGGGGAGCATCGTATTCGTCGATGATGACCACAACCTTCTGCCCTGTCTGTTTGTAGGCTCGATCAACGATTCCCATCAAACGTTCGTTGGGATAAAGTTCGTTCTCATTTTTCCCATACAATTCCTCGTATGGCAAGAGGATGAAGTCAAGGTAATGTTTCAGGTTCTCCGCATCAAAGTGCTTGGCGCCGCTCATGTCGAAGTGAAGCACGGGATGCTTTACCCATTCCTTTTCGTAGTCTGCAATGGCAAGCCCTTCGAAGAGTTCCTTTTTGCCCTCGAAATAGGCTTGGAGGGTGGAGGCAAAGAGCGACTTTCCGAACCGTCTCGGACGACTCAGGAAGACATAAGACATTTTCTTCCTTCGAAAATCCACGATGTATTTCGTCTTGTCTACATACAGATATTTTTCCTTTCGGATTTTCTCGAAAGTCTGTACTCCCACAGGATAACAATTTACCATTTCTGCCATATTCTTGGTCTTTTACGTTTGCATCCGCAAATATACGCCAAATATTCCTAATCGCCAAACTTTAGAACCATCTTCCAGATACCGTCCATTGTTTTGTCTCTGAAAAAGTGGCCCTGTCTTGAACGGTGGGTTCACACAGCAAATGTGTGCGGACATCATGTATTTTATGGCCGAAATATTGGCGGAATGTTCCTTTTTTACTAATTTTGCGTATTGAAACAAACGAAACCATACAGATAAACCAATACATTCTTACCTATGAAGAAATTATTGACAGCGGTTTTGTTGCTTGTGGCGGCTTTGAACGCAAGCGCACAAACCGAAACAAAGTTGGACGGTCATGGTCCGTCAACCCTCAAGGAACGTCCGCGCATCCTCATCTCGACCGATATCGGCGGTACAGACCCCGACGACAATCAGTCGATGATGCACTATCTGCTCTATTGCAACGAATTTGATTGCGAAGGTTTGGTGTCTTCCCCATCTTACGGCGACGGCAACAAGTCGGAGATTATCCGCATGATAGGGCTTTATGAGCAAGACCTGCCCCAGTTGAAGAAGCATGCGCAGGGATGGCCCACGGCAGACTATCTGCGTTCTATTGCCAAACAGGGTCGGCATGGAGCAGCTCCCCTTTGCGGCTACTCTACAGCAACGGAAGGGTCAGACTGGATTGTGAAGTGTGCCAGAAAGTCTGATGTGCGCCCACTCTACGTGTTGGTGTGGGGCGGACTTGATGATGTGGCGCAAGCATTGCACGATGCCCCCGACATTGCATCCAAGATACGCGTACACTGGATTGGAGGTCCCAACAAGAAGTGGAGTCTGCCCAGCTATTGCTATGTGGTGGAAAACTTCCCCAATCTGTGGTTCATCGAAGACAACGAGTCCTATCGCGGCTTCATCGCCAACTATAAAAATCCCGACAAGCATCATGCCGGATTCTACGACTACTATGTAAAGGGGGCAGGACATCTTGGCGCCGACTTCTACAATTACAAGCAAGGACTGCCCAAACTGGGAGATACCCCCACCTTATTATATATGATGGATGGCGACCCTGCCGTGCCGGAAAGAGAATCATGGGGCGGTTCGTTTGTCAAGATCGACCACAGCTCGCGTGCCGTATATGAACGTGCCACGACAGCCAACGATACCATTCAGCGCGACGGCGTGATCGAATGGAGGTTTAAAGGTCCCAAATTGAAGAAGGGCACCTACAAGACCGTGGCGGCAAAGTGGGCCTCGGGTGCCGACAATGAGGTGGGCTTCCTCACGGTAGACAAACAGAAATGGCCGGTCTACTACTTGGGCAAAGGCCGCTACATGTGCCGCTATGCCACCTATAAACTGGGCGTGATCAACTATACGATAGAAGCCGACATCAAAGGTTTCCCCCGTCAGGAAGGTTCCTTCTATGTGGAAAACGTATTCCCGGGAAAGCATCGTTCCACAGACTATCAAGTGGGGAAGACCTGGTGGAGCGACCGCACAGACGCTTCGCTTTATTCCGACCGCGAGAAATGCCAAGGTGCCAAGACCACCGAGAAATGGCGCGACCAGGTGATGGAAGACTGGGGCAGCCGCTGTGCATGGCTCAGATAAGAAACAGAAGAAGACGGCACCCGATGGGATGTGCCGCCGGAAAAACAAACGACATACATGAAAAAGATTAGGATTATTCTATTGATGGTGGTGGCAGCAGTGCTCACATCCTGCGGCACCACAAGTACGGTGCCCATTACAGGGCGCAAGCAGACCATCTTGGTCAGCGACCAGCAAGTGCTCTCTCTCAGCAATGAGGAGTATACCAGCTATATGAAGACCGCCAAGAAGTCGACTAACGCCACCAACACTGCCATGGTGCAGCGCGTGGGACAAAGGCTCGCCAGTGCGGTGGAGAGTTATCTGAAGGCCAACGGCATGGAGCAGGAAGTGAAGAACTACAGTTGGGAATTCAACCTCGTGCAGGACAACAGTGCCAATGCCTTTTGCATGCCCGGAGGAAAAATAGTGGTCTACGAGGGCTTGCTCCCCATCACCCAGAACGAGGCATCACTTGCCATCGTGCTCGGACATGAGATAGCACACGCCGTGGCAAAACACTCGGCAGAGCAGATGAGCAAGCAGATGAAGGCGCAATACGGACAACAGATATTGGGCGGAGTGCTTCAAGCTGCGGGCGTGAGCAGTGGCACGTCGACGATAGCCCAGTCTGTGTACGGTCTCGGATCCAAGTTCCGCAGCCTGCACTATTCCCGTCAGAACGAGAGCGAAGCCGACTATATGGGACTGGTCTTTGCAGCCATGGCAGGCTATGATCCCCAGGTGGCAGTGAGCTTTTGGCAGCGCATGGCGCAAAGCACACAGAGCACCACGCCGGCATTCTTGAGCGACCACCCCTCGGATGCACAGCGTATCGCTTCCATCCAGAAGGAGATGCCCGAGGCGCTGAAATACTACAAACCCGTGCAGACGACTGCCACTACCTCAAAGACCACCACCAAAAAGACGACGGCCACCAAGACCACTAAAAAGAAATAAAAGCTTATGATCGACTATCTGACCCTCCATTTATGGCAGGTGTGGGCGATTGTCGCCATCGCACTCATGGCATTGGAACTCACCAATGGCGACCTCTATCTGCTGTGCTTCGGCATTGGCGCACTGGTCACAGCCATCGCCTGTGTGCTGACCGACAGTTTCACCATGCAGCTGCTGATATGTGTGGTCGCTTCTGTCATCACGCTGTTCACCTTCCGCCCTGTGGCTCTCCGCTATCTGCACCGCAATGAACCCGGGCGGGTGAGCAATGCCGACGCCATCATCGGGCGTATCGGCAGGGTGAGCGAAGACATTGAAGCCGACGGCTATGGACGTGTGGCACTCGACGGTGATGACTGGAAGGCTGTTTCTGCCAACGGCGAACCCATCAGCAAGGGTGCACGTGTGAAGATTGTCGGACGCGAGAGCATCATCATCACCGTGGAACCTGTCCTGTGATCTCAAGTAAGACTGTTAACTTTATAAACCAATAAAACTTAAACGTATGGCTCTACTTTATATTCTTGTTGCTATCGTGATTTTGACGATTATCTTCGCCAAGTTGGCACTGGTGATTATCCCCCAGTCTGAAACCCGCATTATCGAGCGCTTGGGACGCTACTATGCCACCTTGCAGCCCGGTATCAATGTGATCATCCCCTTTATCGACCGCGCCAAGGAGGTCGTTACCCTCAGCCGCGGCCGCTATATGTACTCCAACCGCATCGATTTGAGAGAACAGGTCTATGACTTCGACAAGCAGAACGTGATTACGAAGGACAACATCCAGATGCAGATCAATGCACTGCTCTATTTCCAGATTGTGGATCCGTTCAAGGCTGTGTATGAAATCAACAACCTGCCCAACGCCATCGAGAAACTCACCCAAACCACCTTGCGTAATATCATCGGTGAACTGGAACTCGACCAGACCCTCACCTCGCGCGACACCATCAACACCAAGCTGCGCTCCGTGCTCGACGATGCCACCAACAAGTGGGGCATCAAGGTGAACCGTGTGGAACTGCAGGACATCACACCGCCGCAGAGCGTGCTCCAGGCCATGGAGAAACAGATGCAGGCAGAGCGCAACAAGCGTGCCACCATCCTGACCAGCGAAGGTGAGAAGCAAGCCCGCATCTTGAAGAGTGAAGGCGAGAAGGCAGCCACCATCAACCGCGCTGAAGCAGCCAAGCAAGAGGCTATACTCAATGCCGAGGGAGAGGCGCAGGCCCGCATACGAAAGGCAGAGGCAGAAGCCGTGGCTATCGACAAGATTACAGAGGCTGTGGGAAAGAGCACCAATCCTGCCAACTATCTGTTGGCACAGAAGTATATCACGATGCTGCAGGAGGTGGCATCGGGCGACAAGACCAAGACCGTCTACCTTCCCTACGAAGCAACCAATCTGATGGGAAGCATCGGAGGTATCAAGGACTTGTTCAAGGATGCGTGAGACGACACTTGCAGATAAAGGAAATCGGGCAACAAATGTTGTCCGATTTCTTTGTATATTGCCGAATTGTTTATACTTTTGCAGCAAGAAAAATATCATAAAACAAACAGAGAATATGAAAAACCAAACAAAGGCGATACATACGCCTTTCGCACGCAAAGATCCGTTCGGCGCAATCAGTATGCCCGTCTACAATACAGTGGCTTATGAATTCGACAATGCCGAGGAAATGTCAGATGCTTTTTGCTACCGCATTGCCTCGCCCGACTATTCCAGAGCGGAGAACCCTACCGTAGATTATCTGGAAGACAAGGTGAAGGCGATCACCGGTGCACACGATGTCATCGCCCTCAATTCTGGAATGGCTGCCATCAGCAGCGTATTCCTTGCCTTGACAGGTGCTGGCAAGAATATCGTCTCTTCGCGTCACATGTTTGGAAACACCTACGCCCTCATCAACGGCAGTATGTCGCGATTTGGTGTGACGGCTAAGCTTTGCGACTTGACAAACCTTGAAGAGGTGGAGCAGACGGTTGACGAACATACCTGTTGCATCTTCCTGGAGACGCTCACCAACCCACAGCTGGAGGTGGCAGACCTGAAGGCGCTTGCAGAGATTGCCCACCGTCACCACATTCCCCTCATCGCCGACTCAACGATGATACCTTTCACGGAGAACCATCTGCAGGAACTCGGCGTCGACATCGAGGTGCTGTCTTCCACGAAATATATTTCGGGTGGTGCCACATCGCTGGGCGGTCTGATCATCGACTATGGCACGGTGAAAGGTTTCAACACCCAGATCCGTCATGAGATTCTGCTCAGCTTCGGTGCCTACATGACTCCGCAGGTAGCCTATATGCAGACCGTGGGACTGGAAAACCTCAATGCACGCTATCGCATGCAGTCTGCCAATGCGCTCGCACTGGCAAAGCGCCTGCGCGAGATACCGCAAATCAAGCGCGTCAACTATGTGGGACTGGAAGACAATCCCTATCATGCGCTCGCCGTCAAGCAGTTTGGCCCTACGGCTGGCTGCATGCTCACCATCGACCTGGAGAGCAAGGAGGCATGCTTCGAGTGGCTCAACAAGTTGAAACTCATCCGTCGTGCCACCAACCTCTTCGACAACAAGACGCTTGCCATACACACTGCCAGCACGATCTTCGGCGGCTTCTCCGACGAGTTGCGCAAGTCTATGGACCTCTACGACACGACCATCCGTGTGTCTGTAGGACTGGAGGATGTAGACGACATCATGGCAGATGTGTGCCAGGCATTAGGATATAAACAGAACTAACAGATACAAGGCAATGAAAGAATACAATTTTGACCAAGTGATAGAGCGTAGGGGCACCGAATGTCTGAAGTGGGATGCACTGCAGGAGCGCTTCGGACGTCCCGACTTGCTGCCTTTGTGGGTGGCCGACATGGACTTTGAAACACCCGATTTCGTCACCGATGCTTTAGACAAGCGCATGGCTCACCACGTGTTTGGCTATACGCTCGATCCGAAAGACTATTGGCCCACGGTGTGCCAGTGGATCAAAGACCATCACCAGTGGGAGGTGAGCACCGAGTGGATCACCTATATCCCGGGCATCGTCAAGGGTATTGGCATGGCAATCAATGTGTTCACACAGCCGGGCGACAAGGTCATCATCCAGCCGCCGGTGTATCATCCGTTCCGCTTCTCCATCGAGGGTAACGACCGCGTGATGGTGGAAAACCCCTTGAAGATGCAGGCGGACGGCACCTACGATATGGATTTCGAACAGCTGGAGCAAGTGGCAGACGGCTGCAAGATGCTTGTCCTTGCCAATCCCCACAATCCGGGCGGACGTATCTGGCCTGTAGAAACACTGCGCAAGCTTGCCGATTTCTGTTACGATCGTCACATCCTGGTCCTCTCGGATGAAATACACTGCGATATGGCACTCTTCGGTCACAAGCACCATCCGTTTGCCAGTGTCTCCGACAAGGCTGCGCAGTGCAGCATCACGTTTGGTGCGCCTACCAAGACATTCAATATGGCTGGCATCGTCAGTTCATGGGCGATTGTTCCGAACGATGAGATACGCGGCAAGTTCAACAAGTGGCTCGTCGCCAACGAGTTCAACGAACCCAACATGCTGGCTCCGATAGCTACCGTGGCAGCATTCAAGCATGGAGAGTCGTGGCGCAAGCGGATGCTTGCCTATATAGAGCAAAACATCCTGTTTGTGGAGGACTATTGCCGTGAACAGATACCCGCCATCGTGCCGCTCCGCCCAGAGGCTTCGTTCCTGATATGGCTGGATTGCCGCCAGTTGGGACTTGACCATGACCAACTCGTAGACCTCTTTGTCAACAAGGCACATCTCGCACTCAACGACGGCGAGATGTTCGGCCGGGGCGGAGAAGGATTTATGCGACTCAATGTGGGCACACAACGGTCCGTACTCCGCCAGGCACTCGACCAGCTTCGTGATGCCGTGAATGTTTAAAACAGATAGAATGAAAAATATTTGTATCGTTGTGGGCGCACGCCCCAATTTTATCAAGGTGGCTCCCATCATTCATGCCATACGGCGTGCAGCGGATGGTGGCGTGCCGGTCGCTTATAGCCTGGTTTATGCAGGCACTGAGGATGATGCGACGCTCGAACCGTCACTCTTCGACGATTTGCGCATCGACCGTCCCAATGTGTATTTGGGTGTGGAGTGCGACAGCCTCAATGAACTCGTCGGCAAGGTGATGGCGGCGTTCGAACAGTATCTCGCCAGTCATCCCACGGATGTGGTCATCGTGGTCGACGACCTGTCGTCTACCATGGCAGCAGCCATCGTCACCAAGAAGAGCGGCATACAGTTGGCGCACTTGGTGGCAGGTACACGCTCGTTCGACTTGAAGATGCCCAAGGAAATCAACCGTCTCGTCATCGACGGACTTTCCGACTTGCTCTTCACGGCAGGCATGAGCAGCAACAGCATCGCCAACAAGGAAGGAGCGGAACTGTCCAAGGTCTACATGGTGGGCAATATCCTAATGGACACGTTGCGTGCCAACCATGACCGGTTGAAGTGCCCGGCATTGATGGACACCCTTCATCTGACAGAAGGCGGATATTTGGTGTTTACGCTCAACCGCAAGGCACTCATCGCCCATCCCGACAATCTCAAGCGAATGGTATTGTCATTGGCAGAAGCTGCCGGCGACACACCCGTTGTGGCACCGCTTAGGGCATTTTCTGCCGCAGCACTTACTGCTTTCGAGCTTCCCCACAATTTCCATATCGTGAATCCGTTGGGTTATCTGGAATTCGGATGGCTCACGGCACACGCCAAGGGAGTGGTGACCGATTCGGGCAACGTGGCGGAAGAAGCCACGTTCAACGGTGTTCCATGCATCACACTGAACAGCTATACCGAGCATCTTGAGACGGTGAAGGTGGGCACCAATGAACTCGTCGGAGAGGATGCCGACAAGCTGGCTGAGGCAGTAGGCATACTGATGCAGGGCAGCTGGAAGAAAGGGGCGTTGCCAGACCGTTGGGACGGACGGTCGGCAGAGCGCATCGTGCAGATATTGCTTCAAGACAAATAAAGGAAACAAGACTGGGGTTAAGGGTGAACATGTGTCGTCCTTGACCCTTTCTTGTTGTCCGTGAGATAAACCCCTTAAAGAAAGGAACATAATGAGAAAAACGTTATTGGCGGGAGTTTTGTTGACTGCCGCAGTGTCTGCCGTAGCGCAGAACAAACTGATATTCATCTATACACCCGGAGAGAAAGACGGATTGCATGCCGCCTATATGGACACCGAAGGCAAGTGGCAGGAGATAGGACAGCTGTGTGCCTCTGATTACGGTCCCTGGGGATCGTACAAGAAGATGTATGCGCCTTCGGTGGCGCAGGGAGCTGACGGCACTTGGCGGGCTGTGTGGCAAGTGAACGACAAGGCTCCTTGTTTTGCTGCTGCCTACAGCAAAGACCTGATCACGTGGCGTCCGCAAGACTATCCCCGCATGACCACCCGCACCTGTCTCCGCCCGGTGGTGTTTGAAACCGACGGAGGAAAGTACGACATCTACTATCGCTCCGAGAAAGGAAAGCGGTATGTCAGTGCTTCCAAAGATTTCAGAACCTTCTCTAAAGACGAACCCAGCACCGTTGAAGATGCGGCATGGACTGTTGACACGATGACTGTGGACGGGCGTAACTACGCCGGTCAGGTGTTTGAAATTCCCGGCGGAACATTGGAGAATCTTCTTGCCTTCCATCAAAAGGTGAAGGCAGACGCAGCAAAAGAAAAGGTGGGATGGAGCAATGACAAGTCGGTCTATGCCGGTCGCACCTCGGCACAAGCCACTTTGACCGTCTATCCACAGCAGAGCAAGGCAATCAGCGACAAGCTGATGGGCGTGTTCTTCGAAGATATCAGCTATGCCGCAGATGGCGGACTCTATGCCGAACTGGTGCAAAACCGCGACTTCGAATATACGTCTGTCGACCGGAAAGGATGGGATGCCACCACGGCATGGCACAGTTCGGAGCCGATAACCATTGGCACGACGCAGCCGCTCAGTGATGCCAATCCGCATTATGCCGTGCTGAAAGCCGACACCCTCGTGAATGAAGGGTGGGACGGCATTGCCGACAAAGGGGGAGTCTACAACTTCTCCGTCTTCGCCCGCATGGTTGAAGGCAAGAAGAAGCGGCTGATGGTGGCTTTGACCGACGGACAAGGCAACGTCTTGGCGCAAACGAAAATCGACGTGAAGGGCAACCAATGGCAACAATATGAGGCACAGCTCAAGACACCTGAGGCTGCCAAGTGGCGGTCTTGCCGTTTGCGTATAACGGGTGTGAAGGACGTTCCCGTCGCCATCGACATGGTCAGCCTGTTCCCCGACAACACCTTCCATCACCGCAAGAACGGACTGCGTGCAGACTTGGCACAAGCCATCGCCGACCTGCATCCCAAGTTCGTGCGTTTCCCGGGCGGTTGTATGAGCCACGGTCAGGGCATAGACAATATCTATCATTGGCAGGAAACAATCGGACCCTTGCAGGATCGCAAGCCCGCACGCAATATCTGGAAATACCATCAGACACGCGGTTTGGGCTTTTATGAGTATTTCCAGTTCTGTGAAGACATCGGTGCAGAGCCGTTGCCTGTGCTCTCTGCTGGCGTGCCATGCCAGAATTCACATCCTAATGCCGACGGCTATGCCGGTCAGCAGGGCGGCATACCGATGGAAGAGATGCCGGCTTATTGTCAGGAGTTCCTGCATCTGATAGAGTGGGCAAACGGCGATTCTGCCGTTAGTGCGTGGGCAAAGAAGCGTGCGGAAGCAGGCCATCCGGAGCCTTTCCACCTTAAATATATAGGTATAGGCAACGAAGATCTCATCTCGACGGTTTTTGAAGAGCGCTTCGAGATGATAGCCAAGGCAGTGAAAGAACGCTATCCCGACATCGTCGTCTGTGGCACGGTGGGACCGTTCCATGCTCCCTCGTCAGACTATATGGAAGGGTGGGAGTATGCCAACCGCCACCGCAGCCTGATAGACATGGTGGACGAGCACTATTATGAAAACCCGGGATGGTTCCTGAACAACCGTGACTATTACGACAAATACGACAGGAAGGCAGCCAAAGTATATCTCGGCGAATGGGCGTCGAAGGGAAGAAAGGTGGGCAATGCGCTTGTAGAAGCCTTCCACCTGTGCAATGTAGAGCGCAATGCCGATGTGGTCGCCATGACAAGTTATGCGCCCCTGTTGGCTAAAGACAAGCACAATAACTGGAACCCCAACCTGATCTACTTCAGCAATACCGATGTGCGCCCTACGGCAAGCTACGAGATCCAGCGCCTGTTCTCGGTTTGTGGCGGCGACAGTTATGTGGAAAGTGCAATCACGGCAGACAGCCTGGTAGCGGCACGTGTGGCGGCAAGCGTGGTGAAGGACTCTAAAACGGGGAAGACCTGGTTGAAAATCGTCAACGTATTGCCACTTTCTTTGACAATTAACCTGCAGGGAATGACATTGCCCGAGCACCTTCTTGTAAAGGGGTTTGAAGGCAATCCCGACGATTTGAAGTTGAAAAAGGCGGATGACATTGAGCGAAAAGACCAATCCGTCACCTTACCACCTTATTCTATAAGGGTGATAGAAATGTAACGAAACACCTTATATTGAGGGCTTTCGATAGAGAAGGAGGAAAAATAGTCTGTTTTTCCTCCTTTTGGGTCATTTCCTCAAAGATTATTTTGTCATGTCAAAAAAAAGATGTTCCTTTGCAGCCGCAATTTTGAAAACATCTTAATTTTACATTAGAGAGAAATGAAAAAGTTAGTATTAGCAATGGCTGCCACAGCGCTGGCAGCTTCTGTATCGGCTCAGACCGTTACTGAGAGCAAGACATTTGACAACTTCTACATTGGCATCAATGGTGGTGTTGCAACAAAGACAACAGGTCATTCTTGGTTGAGCGATCTCAATCCCAACGCAGGTCTCCGCATCGGCCGTTATTTTACTCCTGTATTTGGTCTCGCTGTTGAGAGCAACGCTTACTTCTCAAACAAGCCTTGTGAATCTACAGGTACTGTAGTTCGCTACCTGAACACTTCACTTCTTGGTACTGTGAACTTCAGCAACTGGTTTGGCGGTTACAAGGGTGAACCCCGTACATTCGAAGTTTCTGGCGTTTATGGCATCGGCTGGGGCCACATCTTCGGCACCAACACCATTCATGGCGTAGACGGCAACCGCAACGACCTTACTTCTAAGGCAGGTGTCGACTTCGCATTCAACTTCGGTGGAAAGAAGCAGTGGCAGGTATACATCGAGCCTTCTATGACATGGGCACTCAACGGCATGCAGGATTGCAACAAGATCCAGTATAACATCAACTACTCTGCATTCCAGCTCAACGCAGGCTTGGTTTACAAGTTCAAGAACTCTAACGGCACACACAACTTCACGATTGCACAGCTTCGTGACCAGGCTGAAATCGATGGTTTGAACTCTCAGATCAACAGCCTCCGTGGTGCTGTGAACGACAAGGACGCTCAGCTCGCTGCTAAGGACAAGCAGATCTCTGACCTCCAGAAGGCTCTCACAGACTGCCAGAACGCTCCGAAGCCTGTAGAGAAGGCTGCCACAGCTACCAACCTCCAGCCTACTGTAATCTTCCGTCAGGGCAAGTCTACTGTAGACGCTTCACAGGTTGCAAGCATCGAGCTCATCGCTCAGTATATGAAGAACCACAAGGACGCTAACGTAGAGATCAAGGGTTATGCTTCTCCAGAAGGTAATGCAGAACTCAACCAGAAGCTCTCTGAGGCTCGTGCTGAGGCTGTGAAGAACATCCTCGTTAAGAAGTACAAGATCTCTGCTGACCGTCTTACCACTAAGGGTATGGGTGCAACAGACGAGCTCTTCGAGCAGGTTGAATTCAACCGCGTTGCTACTTTCAACGATAGCACAAAATAATAATCTTTAGTGCATATAGAAAGTTTCAAGAAAACAAAATAAGGAGTGCTTGTCCAACTGGACAAGCACTTTTTATTTGCCTATACGGCTACAGAATCCATCCTGCAAATCCCTTGTTGGCAACGAGGCTAAATGCCAGGAAAAAGACGCTTAGTCTCTGCCTCAGTACCAGCTAAGTGTTACTGCAGTACCAGCTAACTGAAACTCCAGTACCGGATAGCCGGTACTGGAGTTTCGCTTAACCGGTACTGAACGCGGTACTGATAGCGTGAGTGGTTTAAGCCTATATGTCATTGTTTAGTGACTTATCATCATAAGCCTTTGGCCTTTTCTGGCTCATTGGTCGTGACAAAGTCAATCCCTTTATCGAAGAACGACTTGATTTCACCCAGGTCGTCCACCGTCCACACGTTGGTGACAAGGTTTAGCTCCTTTGCCTCTTTAATCCAGGAAGGATGGATTTCAAACACCTTGTCCTCATAGTCGATACCTGCATATCCTGCCTTTTTGGCGCGTTTGGGAGAGAGGTCCCCATTGAGATAGGACACTTTGGCTCCGGGTGCATGGGCCACCAGATAGTCGCAGGCATGCTTGCTGAAAGAGATGTATTCCGTGCGGTCTTCAACGCCAGCCTCTTTCACTTGTTTGAGCACGGCATCTATGCAGCGGTCTTCATCTTTCTTCAGAATATGTTCCTTCACCTCCAGGATGAGTTTCATGTCACCCAAGGTCTTGGCGGCGGAGAGATATTCTCTGAGGGTAGGTATTCTTTCGCCGTTTTTGAGACGCTTGTCCTTGAGGTCGGCAAAGTTGGCACGTTCTATCTTGATGCCATCAATGTCATCGTCATGAAACACGACTACTTCGCCGTCGCGGGTGATGTGAACGTCAAACTCGGAACCGTATACACCTATATTATATGTGTTCTTCAATGAGGAGATGGAGTTTTGTGCGGAGTTCTCCGTCTTCCAATAACCTCTGTGGGCAATTACCTGCCCGGCTCTTTCTTGAGCTGTTGACGGGAGGAGCACTCCCATCAGCAGCATCAATGTCATAACAATACCTTTTCTCATATTTTCATCTTTCAATATTTCCATATTTCCATTTTTCAATATTTCAATCTTTCCATCTTCCTCAGAATCCCATTTTAAACATGACGCCTATCACGGAGCGAGTGCCGCCCACGTAGGTGGGGAATCCAATCTGTCGTCCGGAGTTTCCTGCATCCACTACATACTTTTCGTCGAGCACATTCTTGCCGAAGGCACCGATTTCATAATAGACATTGCCGGGCTGGAAGCGGTAGCCTGCAGTGAAATTGAGCAAGCCGAAGGCATCCTGTGTAAGTTCTGGCTCGTTGCTTTCCTCGAAGAACACTTTCGACTTCCATGAATAGGTGGGGCGGAAATACAGCGTTGCATTCTTCGAAGTGGGGATGTTGAGGTCGAGACCTACGGCAAAACTGTTCTTGGGTGTGAGGCGGAATTGGTTGCCGGCATATTCTTGTTTTACGCCGTTGTCGTCAGTGTCGTTGAATTTGCCTTCGATATACGACCAGTTGCCGAAGAGGTTGAGGTAGCGGCAAGGAGAATAGCTCAGGCTTGCCTCCAAACCGAAGCTGTGGGCGCGACCGGCATCGTCGTATTCATATTTGCTGGTAGTCTGGTTGAACACCGATGTCTGGTAGTTGTACCAGTCGTAGTAGTAGGCACAGAAGTTGTAGGTGAGGCGTCCTTGCATGAGGCTGCCTTTTACGCCAGCTTCATAACTGTAGATGATTTCAGGCTGGAGCGTTTCGAAGTCTTCCGGGTCGTTGTTGAAATACAACATGCCAGGACGGCGTCCGCGCGACACGCTGGCGTAGATGTTGTTTCTGCCAATCATATAGTTGAGGGCAGCACGGCCCACCCACGACCAGTAGTTGTCTTTGGCAGTGATCTTTGCCCCGTCGGTAGTGGGGTGGTATAATACAGCACCGAACATGCTGGGTACGGTGGAAGAGGAATAGCCGGTTTCCTGGTGTTCATAGGTGCCTCGTATGCCGAGGGTGAAGTTCAGATGTTTCGTTATCTTGTAGGTGCCGTCGGCAAACACTTCCACAGCCTGGTTGGTGCCATAGTTTTTCCCTTGTTCGGTATAGTCGGTGTCGAGCGTCTTGCCGGAGATGTTCTGCAGGGTAGACTGGATGCTTTTCCCGCTGTCGCCCATACCTGCCAATACCAAGTCTAAGTCCATGCCCAGGTTGCCGAGCATATTCTTCAAGTCGCCATAGATGTCTGGTGTCGTTGTGGTTTGTGCGGGTTTGCCGTTGGCGTCTACGGCAGGCGTTTCAGGAAACCATTTGTCCATCAGTTGTGTGAGGGCGCTTTCCACCATGGGCTGGTAGGCTGCAGGGAGGTTCTGGCTGAGCAATGCCTTCACGTTGTCTATCTGGCTGCTGAGCTGTGCTTTCACGCTCTTTTGGATATACACAGGGTAGAGATACTGCAAGTTGGCCTTGGCAGTGACATCCTGCGAGGAATTCTCATAGAAGTAGCTGCCTCCCACAAAACCTGAGAATCTATTCTTGTCGTCGTAGTTGAAACGCAGTTCCTGGCTGAACTGTGTGCCTTTTTCCTTTTCTTCGCAAAGCAGAAGTGGGAGATAGGTGCCGTCGGCATCAAAACGTTCATCGCTGTCGAAGGCGCGGAAGCCGGTGATGGAATTCAACGACCAGTGGTTGCCCATGTCGTGGTTGATATTCAGAAGGGCGCCGCCGACATTGCGCTTGATGCCAAGTTGTTTGCCGGCCTCCAGATTGGCAGGACTGTTAGGATCGCTGTTGCCGTATATGGGATTGATACTGTGGAAGGATGTGCCAGGATAGTCATCGTGCTGGTAGTCGAGGACAAGTCGCAAGGACGTGCTTTCGTTGGCCCACCATTCTGTGGAGTTTCTGAAGGCAAGTGCGTTTTTCCCGTTCAGTCTGCCTCCGGCCTCATTTCTGATGAAGCCGTCGCGAGCATCATAGTCGAAGGCGAACCGGTTGGCGAGTTTCTTCTTGATGATGGGCGTATTGATAAATCCAGTCACCTGCCGCTGGTTGTAGCTGCCATAGTTCATGGCGATTTCTCCTGTGAGATAATCCACTGGCTTGTGACGGATGATGCTGATTCCGCCTATCTCTGCTCCACGTCCGAACAAGGTTCCCTGTGGACCCTTTGCCACTTCTACACGTTCCAAATCAAACAGTTCGACGGCAGAACCGCGGCTGCGCGAGGTGGAAACACCATCCATAAACACGGATACTCTCGGCTGTGCGTATGCAGCACCTTCATCAGACGTTACGCCGCGGATGACATAGCCCGGGTTGTTAGGACTTTGCAATTGAATCTGTACACCGGGAGTAAACTGTGCCACGTCATCCATCTGATGGAGGTTGAGCTTGTTCATCACGCTTCCAGTCACGGCGCTCACCGCCACGGGGATTTCCAGACTGCTTTGGCTTTTCTTCTGGGTGGTGACAATCACCTCGCCCAGCGTCTGGTTGTTTTCTTTCATCACCACGTTCAACTGCTCTTTGTCGGCGTTCTTGGTGACGGTGTTATATCCTATATAGGTAAAGGTAAGTTCTTCCCCTTGGCTGGCGGCTACATGAAACTCGCCGTTTTTGTCGGTCTGTACACTTTGGCTGCCGCAGTGTACCACCACACCTGGCAGGGCTTTGCCTTGCTCGTCGGTTACCTTGCCGTTCACGGGATTTACGTTCTTGCTTGTGATAGGGTTGACGCCCGGCACATTGTCTGCCCATGCCAACCCGCATAAAGCTCCTTGTGACAACAGTCCTGCCACAGTGAGAACCAATACGTTCTTTTTCATACAATCTTTATTTGTTGGTCATATAATTGAATACAATATCGTGATTTCCTATTCCACGTATCGGGGACACGTGTTCATCAATTTGGGTGCAAAGGTAGGATGGCTTTGTTACAGCATTGTTTCCATGACATGAAGAACTTGTAAAGACTCGAAAGCGACGGCAAGTGCTATCAAGGGGGCAATCTAATGAACATCATTGACAGGCGCGCCTTTCACTTTAATACAAAACAACATTGTTTCCTTATTGTTTTTGAATGGAAAGGTAAATATTATGCGTTTTTAGTTGGCTGTTAGAGAAAAACAGATTACCTTTGCAGCTAATTATAAAAAGCAATGCAATTATGAAACATCAGTTGAGAAGTGCTGTTTGCACGGAAGGAAGAAAAATGGCTGGTGCCAGAGCCCTTTGGGTGGCAGCCGGTATGAAACATGAACAATTCGGAAAACCAATTATAGCAATAGTCAACTCATTTACCCAGTTCGTCCCCGGACATACGCATCTTCACGAGATCGGACAGATTGTGAAGAAGGAGATCGAGAGCATGGGATGCTATGCGGCAGAGTTCAATACCATCGCCATCGACGACGGTATCGCCATGGGACACGACGGCATGCTCTATTCACTTCCCTCGCGCGACATCATCGCCGACTCTGTAGAATATATGGTCAATGCCCACAAGGCAGACGCAATGATCTGCATTTCCAACTGCGACAAGGTGACTCCGGGTATGCTGATGGCGTCTATGCGCCTGAACATTCCTACAGTGTTCTGTAGCGGAGGCCCGATGGAAGCCGGACGTTGGAAGGGTGAGAACGCCGACCTGATCACAGCCATGATCAACGGTGGCGACAAGACTTGCAGCGATGAAGACTTGCAGAAGATAGAAAGTTGTGCTTGTCCGGGCTGCGGATGCTGCTCGGGTATGTTCACAGCCAACTCGATGAACTCACTGACCGAGGCAATCGGTCTCGCTCTGCCTGGTAACGGAACCATCCTGGCCACCCACAAGAACCGCATAGAGCTCTTTAAGGACGCTGCACGCCTGGTGGTGAAAAACGCATTGAAATATTACGAGGAAGGCGACGAGAGCGTGTTGCCGCGCAGCATCGCTTCACGCGACGCATTCCTCAATGCCATGACGCTCGACATTGCCATGGGTGGAAGCACGAACACCGTACTTCACTTGTTGGCAGTAGCCCAGGAGGCAGGCACGGAATTCAACATGTCGGACATCGACCAGTTGAGCCGCAAGGTGCCTTGCTTGTGCAAGCTCTCGCCGAATACGCAGAAATACAGCGTGCAGGAATGTAACCGTGCAGGCGGTATCTTGGGCATTCTGAACGAGCTCTCTCGTGGCGGACTTATCCATGGCGGTGCACAGCGTGTGGACGGCATGACGCTTGGCGAGGCGATGAAGAAATATGACATCACCGGCGAAAACATAGACGCAGAAGCAGACCGCATCTACCACAGTGCGCCCGGCAACAAGTTCTCTACCCAGATGGGATCGCAAGACACCCGTTGGGAAAGCCTCGACACCGACCGCGAGAACGGATGCATCCGTAGCCTTGAGCACGCTTATACCAAGGACGGCGGTCTGGCAGTGCTGTTCGGCAACATTGCCCAGGACGGCTGCGTGGTGAAGACCGCAGGTGTGGATGCAAGCCTTTGGCATTTCTGCGGTCCTGCCGTGGTGTTCGACTCACAGGAAGCTGCATGCGACGGCATCCTTGGCGGCAAGATCAAGGCAGGCGACTGCGTGGTGATTACCCACGAAGGTCCTAAGGGCGGTCCGGGTATGCAGGAGATGCTTTATCCCACATCTTATATCAAGAGTATGCACCTCGGCAAGGAGTGTGCACTCATCACCGACGGACGTTTCTCAGGCGGTACGAGCGGACTGAGCATCGGACATATTTCTCCCGAGGCAGCTGCTGGCGGAAACATCGGCAAGATCAAGACCGGCGACATCATAGAGATCGACATCCCCTCACGCAGCATCAACGTGAAGCTGACTGACGAGGAATTGGCTGCCCGTCCACAACAGCCTGTCACACGCGACCGCGTAGTGTCGAAGGCATTGAGAGCTTATGCCCAGAGTGTAAGTTCTGCCGACAAGGGTGGTGTGCGTATCATAGACTGATGCGTAGGGTAAATCTTTAGAAATGTAGTTATATATAAATATGGTAAAAGAAGAGATAACAGGTGCAGAGGCACTGATGCGTTCGCTGAAGGATGCCGGCGTAAAGACGATATTCGGATATCCCGGCGGCGCCATCATGCCAGTGTTCGATGCCCTGTATGACTATACGAGAGGAGATAAAAAGGTATTCGACCATGTCCTGGTACGTCATGAGCAGGCTGCTGCCCATGCCGCTGAAGGCTATGCCCGAGTGAGCGGTGAGGTGGGCGTGTGCCTGGTTACGAGCGGTCCCGGTGCTACCAACACCCTCACAGGTGTGGCAGATGCGATGATGGACTCTACTCCGATTGTGGTTATTGCCGGACAGGTGGGCGTGGGCGCACTGGGTACGGATGCCTTCCAGGAGGTAGACCTCGTGGGCGTGGCACAGCCGATTAGCAAATGGAGCTATCAGATACGCCGCCCGGAGGATATCGCCTGGGCAGTGAGCCGGGCATTTTATATAGCACGCTCAGGACGCCCCGGTCCGGTGGTGCTTGACTTCCCCAAGAATGCACAGGTGCAGACTACGGAATGGAATCCTGTACACGTGGCGTCCATCCGCAGCTATGATCCATATCCCGCACTGGACGACAAGGCGGTAGAGGAAGCTGCCGCTCTGATCAATGATGCCAAGAAACCCCTTGCCCTGGTAGGACAAGGCGTGGAACTGGGAGGTGCGCAGGCAGAACTCGTTGAGTTCCTGGAGAAGGCAGACATCCCTGCCGCCCGCACGTTGCTGGGTCTCTCCGCACTGCCCTCAGACCATCCGTTGAACATGGGCATGCTCGGCATGCACGGCAGTTATGCTCCCAATGTGAAGGAGCAGGAATGTGACGTGCTCATCGCCATCGGCATGCGTTTCAGCGACCGTGTGACCGGGCGCCTTGACACCTATGCCAAGCAGGCGAAGGTGATCCACCTCGATATCGACAGTTCAGAGATAGACAAGAATGTGAAGACAACCGTTGCCGTAGTGGGCGACTGCAAGCAATCGCTCCCTGCCATCACGTCTTTGCTGAAGAAGAATGTGCACCGCGAGTGGCGTGAAAGTTTCCGCACCTATTCCGACATGGAAAATGAAAAGGTAATCCAGCCAGCCATCCACCCCCAGGCAGGTCCGCTGCTGATGGGCGAGGTGGTCAATGCCGTGGCAGAGGCTGTGGATGACGATGCCGTGATGGTGAACGATGTGGGGCAGAACCAGATGTTCTCCAGCCGCTATTTCAAATACCACAAGAACCGCTCTATCGTGACAAGCGGAGGACTCGGAACGATGGGCTTCGGCTTGCCAGCCGCCATTGGTGCCAAGTTTGGCGCACCCGACCGCACCGTGTGTTTCTTCACGGGCGACGGCGGATTCCAGATGAGCATACAGGAGCTGGGCACCGTCATGGAGCAGCAGCCCGCCATCAAGATTTTCTTGCTCAACAACAATTATCTGGGCAACGTGCGTCAGTGGCAAGACATGTTCTTCAACAAGCGCAAGTCGTTCACCCGGATGCTCAACCCCAGCTATGAGGGCATCTGCCAGGCCTATGGCATCACCTACAACGTGGTGACCGACCGTGCCGACCTTGCCGAACAGATTCGCAAGACGCTTGAATCCGACGGACCGGCATTGCTCGAATGTGCTGTCAAGGAAGAAGACAATGTGCTTCCGATGACCAGTCCTGGCAAGAGTGTAGACGAGATGATGCTTGAAATCAACCTTTAAAGATGCCTCGGCATCATTAATCACAACGAAATGGAAAAGAAACTGTATACATTGCTGGTCTATTCGGAGAATATCGCCGGTGTGCTCAACCAGATAACCGCCGTGTTCACCCGTCGTCAGGTAAACATCGAGAGCCTGAACGTGTCGGCGTCGAGCATCAAGGATATCCACAAGTACACCATCACCGCGTGGAGCGACGAAGACCAGATACTCAAGATTACCAAACAGATAGAGAAGAAAATCGACGTCATCAAGGCGGACTATTATACCGACGACGAGATCTTCATCCACGAGATTGGACTCTACAAGATCTCTACTCCGATTTTGCTCAACAACCCCGAGGTGTCGCGCACCATCCGCAGGCACGATGCCCGCATGATGGAGGTGAACCCTACCTACAGCACCGTGCTCCTTGCCGGACTGACCGAGGATGTCACCGACCTCTATGCGTGTCTTGACGAATTCGGCTGTCTGCTTCAATATTCCCGTTCCGGACGTATCGCCGTAACGCGCAGCTTCGATGAACCCGTGAGCGACTACCTTTATCAGCAGGAGAAAAAGAAAGATGAATTTGCTGAGTAAGGTAGGCACATACGAGTTTGTGGCAGAGCCGTTCCATTGCGACTTCTCCCATCGGCTGTTTATGGGGCATTTGGGCAATCATCTGCTCAATGCCGCAGACTACCATTCCAACGACCGTGGCTATGGCATGAACTATCTCAATCCCTTGCACAAGACCTGGGTGCTCTCGCGTCTTGCCGTAGAGATGAACGAGATGCCGTGTGCCTACGACCGTTTCGATGTATCCACATGGGTGGAAAGCGCCATGCGCTATTTCACCAACCGTAACTTCGCCATCAAGGGCAAAGACGGAAAGGTGTATGGCTATGGCAGGAGCATATGGGCACTCATCGACACCGACAGCCGCCAGCCTACCGACATCCTTGCCATCCACGATGGACTCATCAACGAATATATCGACAAGGAGACCCCATGTCCGATCGAGAAGTCGGGAAGGGTGAAGATGAGCGAACAGGCAGAATACGTGCGCACCATCGACACCTATTATAATGATGTAGACGTGAACGGGCATGTGAACAGCGTGAAATATATCGAACACGTGCTCGACCTTTTCCCGATAGAATGGTACAAGACCCACCGCATCCACCGCTTCGAAGTAGCCTATGTGGCTGAAAGTCATGGCGGCGACCGGTTGAGCTTTTGGCGCGAGGACTTGGGCGGCGGAGAATACAATATCCGCATCGACAAGGAAGAGGGCGAAGAAGGTCAGAGGGTGGAAGTTTGTAGGTGTAAAATTAAATTTGTAAAAGATTGAAAGTTTATTTGGTTGTTACGTTCTAATTCATTATCTTTGCACCCGCATTTGAAAAGATAAAAGTAAACCGCGGCTAACATACCGCATTAAAACAATATTAATATGGCAGAAATGAATTTCGGTGGCGTAGTAGAAACAGTAGTCACCAGCAAAGAGTTTTCATTGGAAAAGGCACGTGAAGTATTGAAGAACGAGACTATCGCAGTATTGGGTTATGGTATTCAGGGTCCTGGTCAGGCAGGCAACCTCCGTGACAATGGCTTCAATGTAATCGTAGGCCAGCGTCCGGGCAAGACATATGACAAGGCTGTGGCAGACGGATGGGTTCCAGGCAAGACACTTTTCTCTGTTGAAGAGGCTGCCGAGAAGGGTACTATCCTTTGCATGTTGCTTTCTGACGCTGGTCAGATTCAAGTTTGGCCTAAGATTGAAAAATATCTTACCAAGGGCAAGACCCTCTATTATTCACATGGTTTCGCAATCAACTGGAACGACCGTACAGGCGTGGTTCCTCCCAAGGATATCGATGTTATCATGGTTGCACCTAAGGGTTCAGGTACATCTCTCCGCACCATGTTCCTCGAAGGTCGTGGCTTGAACTGCTCTTATGCAGTTTATCAGGACGCTTCTGGCAAGGCTGAAGAGAAGACCATCGCCTTCGGTATCGGTATCGGTGCAGGCTACCTCTTCAAGACTACATTCCAGCGTGAGGCTACATCAGACCTTACAGGTGAGCGTGGCTCATTGATGGGTGCTATCGAGGGTCTGCTTGAGGCTCAGTATGATGTGCTCCGCGAGCACGGACACTCTCCTTCGGAGGCATTCAACGAGACCGTTGAAGAGCTTACACAGAGCTTGATGCCTCTCTTCGCTGAGAAGGGAATGGACTGGATGTATGCAAACTGCTCTACAACAGCACAGCGCGGTGCGCTTGATTGGGCTCCACGCTTCCGCGAGGCTATCAAGCCTGTGATGGAATGGTTGTATCTTTCGGTGAAGACTGGTAACGAGGCTCAGATCTCTATCGACAGCAACTCTAAGCCAGACTATCGTGAGAAGCTCAATGCTGAGCTCAAGGCTATGCACGACAAGGAAATGTGGCGTGCTGCAGAGACTGTGCGTCAGCTCCGTCCTGAGAACAATTAATTTTTCAGATAAAGTATCAAAAAGGAGAATCCCTACCGGGGTTCTCCTTTTTTCATGCCCATTCCTGATCAAACGCAAAATAGGAGTCGACGCGCCCTCGCGTCGACCTTATCTCAAAAGCCAAGCCTTCCAGACAAGCTCAATGGCATCGGCGAGGGCGCCGTGCCTCCTACGGCAAGCATCTCGAACAAGCATAGGGGCTGCAGCGGGGACGCTGCACCTACTACGCCAAGTGCTTCTGATGCGCAAAATAAAGTTAGTAGTCGACGCGTCCTCGCGTCGACCCAACGGCATGTGTGAAATGCAAGCGCAAAATAGGAGTTGACGCGCCCCGCGTTGACCTTGTCTCAAATGCCATGCTTGCCAAGCCTTCCCGACAAGCACAAGGGCATCGGCGATGGCGCCGTGCCTCCTACGTCAAGCATTTCGAACAAGCTTAGGGGCTGCAGCGGGGACGCTGCACCTACTACGCCAAGTGCTTCTGATGCTCAAAACAAAGTTAGTAGTCGACGCGTCCTCGCGTCGACCCAACGGCAGTTGAAATGCAAGCGCAAAATAGGAGTCGACGCGCCCTCGCGTCGACCTTGTCGCATGATGCCTTTTTCTATACATTTCAAGCAAGTTACCCTTTTTTATAAACCTCTCCATTTGTTCGAGGCATGTCTACATATGCCATGATGATACTTCATGAGAAAACCTCTTTATATGTGGTGTGTGCGCACACAGATGTTGATATAAGTCAAGAAGAACTTGTTTTTAGAGAAAAAGCGGGGCGTTTGTTATTGGTGAGTTCGTGTTCCGCCGTAACTTTGCAGCGTGAAAATAACACATGAGGTATAAGATTGAAAAAGGATAACCGATAGGTGAGTCAAGGGTAAAATAACAGATTGTATGAAGGACGACAAACTTGAGGTTAGTGTTAGAATAGAATAGTTTTTAAGTTTTATAAAAGATTGTAAGATGGATATGATGATGTATGTAACCCTGTTGGCTGTGATGACAGCGACAGGCACTTGGTTTACCGGATCACATTTCAATGGATAAGGTACAACCGTAAATAGGTAGACAGCTTAATTTAAGATTTTATAGTGAGACAGGCGGATTCCCGAAGAAGAGGAGTCCGCCTGTCGTTATATTTTCTACATGACATTGTCAGCAGCTTGTCTTGATATGTGCCAAGGCTTTCTCGTATTCACTCACGATGTCTGTCACCACTTGAGCTGCCGGTTTTATATCCTTGATGGCAGTGGCAATCTGTCCGATTTCCAGTTCTCCGTTCTCCAAGTCTCCCTCGAAGATACCCCGTTTGGCGGCTCCTTGTCCTACAATCCTGCGCAAGTCTTCTCGTGAAGCACCCTCGCTTTCTGCCTGGAGCAGACGGCAATAGAGGTCGTTCTTGACCAGTCGGGTGGGGGCGAGCATCTTCAGACAGAGCATGGTGTCGCCCTCTTCGAGCGACGTACATCGCTTCTTGAATGTTTCGGCGGCGCTGCTTTCCTGTGCCAAGGCAAATGCAGTGCCTACTTGCACACCTTCAGCTCCAAGCACTTGGGCAGCGAGCATAGCTTCGCCCGACGCGATGCCTCCAGCTGCGATGAGGGGCAGGGTAGTGGCGCGGCGCACTTGCGGAATGAGCGTCATCGTGGTGGTTTCCTCTCTGCCGTTATGTCCTCCTGCTTCAAATCCCTCGGCTACCACGGCATCCACGCCCGCCTCTTCACATTTGCGTGCGAATTTGGAACTTGACACCACATGCGCTACCTTGATGCCATGCTCGTGAAACAGGGCGGTGTATTTCTTCGGACTGCCTGCCGAGGTGAATACAATCTTCACGCCCTCACGGATGATGATGTCAATGAGTTGTTGCATGTCAGGATACATCAGCGGTATGTTGACGCCCCACGGCTTGTCGGTGGAGGCTTTCATCTTGCCGATGTGTTCCAGGAGCGTCTCCGGATGCATCGAACCTGCACCGAGCAGTCCCAATCCTCCGGCATTGCTTACGGCAGAAGCCAGTCGCCAGCCACTGCACCAAGCCAATCCGCCCTGGATGATGGGATATTCTATGCCGAAGAGTTCGGTGATTCTTGATTTCATAGTCATAGTCTTCTTGTGGTTGATTTCTACTGCAAAGATAGGCAATAATCTGCTCTTTGGCTCCCATTTCCGGGTGTAAAATCACTCCCTACTGTACTTTTACATAGAAAAGCTTGCAAGTTTCGGTAGTTTACCCTACATTTGCAGTGTTCTATTTATGTGGTACACTAAAACAAATGATATGATACAGATTAAGGACTTGCACTTCAGTTATCCGGGTGCGTCGCACAAAGTGTTTGACGGCTTGGATTTGACGCTTAAGTCAGGAGGAATCTATGGTTTGCTCGGAAAGAACGGACAGGGGAAGAGCACGCTGCTCTATTTGATGGGCGGACTGCTTAGAGCCAGTGAGGGCGCTGTGAAGTTTGAGGGAATGGACATGCGCCAGCGTTTGCCGCAGGCCTTGTGCGACATATTCATTGTTCCCGAGGAATATGATTTGCCGCGTATGTCGATGAAAAAGTTTATCGACATCAACCGCCGGTTTTATCCCCGCTTTTCGGAAGAGGTGCTCTACAACAGCTTGCGCGACTTCGAGATGCCAGACGAGATTGACCTCAAATCGCTGTCGATGGGACAGAAGAAAAAGGTATACATGAGCTTTGCCCTTGCTGCCAATACGCAGTTGCTCTTGATGGACGAACCCACCAATGGACTCGATATCCCTTCGAAGAGCCTTTTCCGCAAGGCGGTGGCAAACAATATGGCAGATGACCGCACGTTGGTTATCTCCACTCATCAGGTGCATGATGTGGAAGCCCTTCTTGACCACATCCTCATCCTTGACGACTCCCGCTTGAAGAGCGATGCGCCTGTAGCGGAAATCACACGGAAATACAGTTTCGAGTTTCGTCAACCGTCAGAGATGACTGATGATGTCATCTATGCGGAACCTTCATTGCAGGGCAATGCCGTCATCGTGCCCCGGCGTGAGGGTGGGGCGGAGACTCAACTCAACCTCGAATTGTTCTTCAATGCCGTGACGAAGAATTTGATTTGAACAGATTGCAGAATAACAATAAAAGAATGAATCGATGAAAACATTTGATGGAAAACGCTTTGGCAATGCCATGATATGGTTGGCGATGACCCGCTTGCACGATGTGTTGAAACTGACTGCCGGGTTTGCCGTCTTTTTCTTCTTTCTCTTTATGTGGCTGGGCACGGCTCACTCGGATGGGGGCACAGACTTGATGCTTCTCAACTCATCGGCGTTGGGTGTGTTGTATATGGTGTGTGCGTTGGTGCTCACGTTCTCAGGCTCGTTTGTCACGAATGATATGCGAACCAACCAGGAACGTGTCAACGTGCTCATGTTGCCGGCTTCCAATCTTGAGAAATTCGTTTCGCGTTGCCTGTTTGCCTTGCTTTCGAGTTTGGCGAGTCTGTTTGTGGCGCTGGTGGCTGCCGATGCATGCCAGATGCTATTCCGCCTGATTAGTGGTGACGGATGCGTCTCGATGACATGGCTTGCCCTTTGCTCGTTTACGGCAATGACCACAGACATGTTCTTCCGCTACAGTTTCGAGGCAGGTGTGACGATGTTGCTGACGTTCTTCACGGCACATTCGTTTTACGTGTTGGGCGGCACCTTGTTCCGTCGCAACCAGTGGATACTGACCACGGGAATGAGTTTTGTGCTCTTCAATGTGATTGGTTGGGTCTCAGCCATCATGTTGCCCTTGGCAGAAATGAATGTCAATGCCTTTTTCGAGTGGCTGCGTAAAGTGTCGGGGAATGATCCTGACACTGTGGCCTATTATGGATTGGTGATTTACAATCTCTTTATACTGGCGCTTACCGTGTTGTATTACTGGTTGGCTTACAAGCTGTTCTGTCGCATCCAATTGAAAAACAACAAATGGACCAACCTATGACGTTCACTGGAGAGAAGGCTATCTATCTTCAGATGGCAGACCGAATATGCGATGAGATACTGTCGGGCACATACGCCGACGACAGTCGCATACCGAGCGTGCGCGAATATGCCGTGGCACTTGAGGTGAACAGCAACACTGCCGTCAAGGCCTACGAGCAACTGGCGCGCGACGGTATCATCTATACACGTCGGGGCTTGGGCTATTTCGTCACGGCAGGAGCCAAGGAACGCATCCTTGCATCACGTCGCAAGCAGTTTCTTGTGCAGACTCTGCCCGATGTCTTCCGCCAGATGCGGCTGCTGGGTATAGACATTGATGACGTGGTGAAGGCTTGGAAGGCGTAGTAAAATCAAAAGCGGTTCGCAACCAGATAGTTGCGAACCGCGTGTATGTGTATTATCGTAGATATTAGGTTATCCCCACACTTGCTTGGCAATCTTCTGCACCAAGTCGATTTTTGCCCACTGTTCTTCTTCGATGAGCTTGTTGCCGATTTCGCATGAAGCGAATCCGCACTGCGGGCTGAGGTAGAGACGGTCGAGCGGAACGTATTTTGCTGCTTCTTGTATGCGTGCGATGACGGCGTCAGCATCTTCAAGTACAGGCGATTTGGTCGTTACCAGTCCGAGCACCACCTTCTTGCCGTCTGCCACATATTTCAGCGGTTCGAACGTGCCGGAGCGTTCATCGTCATACTCCAGATAGAAGGCTTCGACATTCTCTTGGGCGAAGAGATAAGGAGCCACAGGGTCGTATGCCCCTTTGGTGGCGTAGCAGGAGTGGTAGTTGCCGCGGCACACGTGAGTGTTGATGACCAGTCCTTCGGGCTTGCCCTCTACGGCGAGGTTGTTCACCTTCAGATATTGCAGCGCCTCGTGTTCCAGTGTGAAGCCGGAACCAGCCATGCACTTCCAGAAATCTTCGTCAACAATCATGCCCCATGTGCAGTCGTCGAGCTGCACGGTGCGGCAACCAGCCTCATAGATTTCCTTGAAGAACGTGCGGTAAGCCTTGGCGATGTCTTCGATGAGTTCCTCGGTGTTGGGATAGAATTCACGTGTGTTTTTGCTATTGTCGCCCCTGCACAGTTCGGCGAGGAACTGTGCAGGGGCCGGAATGGTCTGCTTGGCAATGATGCCCTCTTCTTCAAACTGCTTGACAAACTTGAAATCGTTGACAAAAGGATGGTTCTCACCCGAAATCTTGCCTGTGAGCTTCAGCGAGCCCTTGGTGGTCTCCTCACCATGGAATTGGTAACCGTGTTCCAATTCGATGTGCTCCACACCGTTGAAACCCCACATAAAATCGAGGTGCCAGTAGCTGCGGCGGTATTCACCGTCGGTGATGACTTTCAGTCCGTGTGCTTTCTGTTTCTTGATAAGTTCGGTGATGAGTCGGTCTTCCACAGCTCTGAGTTCATCGGCAGTGATGTCACCATTGGTGAATTTGGCTCTTGCCTCTTTGAGTTCTGCCGGGCGAAGGAAACTACCCACGATATCGGCTCTGAATGGAGCATGGATGCCATTGTTCTTGTTGTCTTGTATGTTCTGGCTCATATACTTTTTCTTTAGTTGATTAAACGATGTTTTGTTTTGCAATTGCGCTGCAAAGGTAAAAACAAAAGATACTTACGCAAAATATTCTTGCAAATAGAGAAAACTTTACTACCTTTGCAGATAAAACAGTCGTTTTTATAGAATAATATTCTGTAATAAAATTAATAAATGAAATGTTATTATGGCAAATCAAGAAATGCTTGACGACATCGACATCAAGATGTTGCGCTTACTTCAGCAAAACTCGCGGCTTACGGTGAAAGAATTGGCAGAGCGTGTGCATCTATCGCCCACGCCTACCTTTGAGCGTCAGAAACGATTGGAACGCGAGGGGTATATAAAGCGTTATTCGGCTGTGGTAGACCATCATAAGTTGGGGCACAATGTCATCGTGTTGTGCAATATCCGGTTGAAACAGCATACCCATCAACTCATCCAACAGTTCATGGACACGGTTCAAACGATAGACCAGATCACAGAATGTTATAACACGACGGGCGATTATGACTTCCAAATCAAGGTATATGCCCACGACATGAAAGACTATCAAGACTTCATGCTCAACACGTTGGGCAACATCGACTGCATCGGAAGTCTTCACAGCATCATTGTCATCGGCGAAATCAAAGACTCGCATTGCATCCCCGTGAGCAAATTCTTGCGCAAATAAGGAATTGGGGAGATAATGTCATAACGAGCGCAATCTTTTTCTTTACCCTGAATCATTCATAGAAACAAAAAAAGTCGTAGCCATTCGCAAAGAAAGCTATTTGTGATAAACACGGGAATGGAACTCGAACTCAGACAAAAGCCTTATAACATGTTTAATCTTTTATAAAAAGTGTCTTTTTTATTTGCGTAAAAAAAAATATATACATATCTTTGCGCTATACAACCAATAACCACAATAGAAGCGAAGTTTTCTTTCGCCAATTGATTTGATTATAATTTACCACATAACCAATTTTATAGAATGTTTATGAAAAGACCAACAATTATCTTTATCCTACTCCTGATTCAACCACCAATGTTTGCCCAGCAGCGAGATGCGAATATTCCTTTTGTGGCAGGAACCGTAATTGATGCTAACCGGCAACCATTACAAGGAGCGATCGTCAGATTTTTTGATAGGGACAGTGTACTGCTTGCTTCCTCCGTAACAGATAGTGTTGGTTCCTTTCATGCAGACATTAAAACACAAGACATACGTGTCGTGGCTACTTTATTGGGATATGAAAGTCGTTATCTCGTTGTTAAGGACACACGCAGACCGCTCAAGATAATGCTTAAACATACCGATAACATGATTGGTGAGGTCGTAGTTAAAGGCCGCAGCATGGTGAGGAAAGATGATAAACTGATGATTTACCTTCCTGAGCAGACGAAGAAAAATGCTTATGATGGCTACAGCGCATTGTCATCACTCAATATACCAGGACTGCGTGTAAATATGTTTGACCAGGCTGTTACAACGCATGGAGCAACTACCCTGTTGTGTATTAATGGCAGAGAAGTAAAGGCTGACGAAATTTCGACATTGAATCCCGCAGACATCAAACGTATCGATTATTATCAGATGCAAGACCCTAATCATCCAGGGGCAGACGCTGTGATTGACTTTGTTATGAAAAACCGCAACAATGGCGGGCAAGTATTTGCTAAGGCCAATCATAATCTGAACATAGGTAAGGGTGGGGCCACCGTTGATGTGAAACAATATGTCGGTCGCACAGAACTCAACGCTCAACTGTCTGGAAAGTACACACATTACACGCCAGACGAAGGAGAGCTGTCTACAACAGTCATGCCTTTTAATGATGAGACAATATCAAAACAAGTGACAACAGAAGCATCACCACAACGCAATAATAGCACAACGGCAAGATTGGCATTATTACATCAGTGGAAAAATGGTGAGAAAAACAATATGTTTAATGTCGCAGCATATCTCAAGAAGGGGCATACCGTTAACCGTGCAGGCATGACAGAGGCTTATAATGACGAGCTGACAATTTCGCATAACAACAAGCATAGTGACTACTTTTCTCCCATGTTGCAGTTGTACTATGAAGGTAACCTAAATTCCGCAACACTATAATTTAATATTTTTTATAAGCACCTGGACAACAAA
>CAVJZZ010000018.1:0-40880 GCA_963654295.1 Lachnospiraceae bacterium
GCAGAGGTGGAACTTTTATTTTCTTTGTACTTGACACAGTTGAGTTGATAGTCTCTGTTTTGGTATTGCAGTAAACTCACAGAAATAGACCTTTCACACTTTAATACTTCAAAGGTAACAGACATGAACGGAATGTTCGGCTATTGCAAATCGCTGCCGTCATTGGACATTTTGCATTTCGACACACGCAACGTTAACGATATGCAAGGTATGTTCAGGGGGTGTATGTCTTTGTCTACACTCGACCTTTCGAATTTCAACACCGAGAAAGTTACTAACATGAGTTACATGTTTTATGAATGTATCGGTCTCCAAACACTTGACCTCTCGACTTTCAGAACGGAGAACGTTACCGACATGAAATACATGTTTTTTCGGGCCGAAAAACTACAGGAACTCGACCTCTCAAACTTCAACACCGAGAAGGTTACTGACATGAGTTACATGCTTTATGACTGTTTGGATCTTGGCAAAATCGACCTTTCGAATTTCAACACCTCGAAAGTTACGAATATGGAATATCTTTTCTTCGAGTGCAGGAGTCTGAAAGAGCTTGACCTCCATAGTTTCGACACCAGTGCGTCGACAAAATTCAAGAACATGTTTGCTCGCAGTTGGTTGCTGAATAAAATCTATGTTAGCGACAATTTCACAATAACAGGCGAAAGTACAGACATGTTCGCCAGCTGCACAAAACTGCCTGGCTACGACGCAAGCAAGGTTGACGGTTCCATGGCGAACTACACCAACGGCTATCTGCTGAAAAAGTTCGGCTCCAACGGTGACGAGATACTAAGTGCCAAGAGTTCGACGCTCACAATCGACAACCTGCAGCTCTCTGATGACAAGGATTTTGTGCTCTACGAAGATTGCAAGGCGACCAAGGCTTCTTATAGCCGCAACATGACATCCACATGGGGATCGCTCTGTCTGCCATACGCTATTGACACTAACGCTGAAGGCAACAACTGCAAGTTCTACTCATTGGAGGGCGTGGGCGATGAATGCATTTGGCTTAAGGAGATTGAGAGCAGTAACATCACTGCCGGCACACCTGTGTTGGTATGCTTGAACAATGCCAACGAGAAAACCATCTCTTTGACTGCCAACGAGACTGAAGTTGTGAAAGAGCCTGTGATTGCCGATGGCAGCAACTACCTTGTGGGAACGTTCAGCACGGTAGTGCTCAATAGCGACGAAAACGCCGACTGCTACTTCATTGCCAAGAACAAGTTCTTCAAGGTGTCTGACTATGGCACAGAAAAAGGAGTGAAGGTAAACCCCTTCCGTGCCTATATCAAGAGTAACACTGCCCAAGCCCCGGCACTGCGCATCGATATCAGTGATGACATCACGGGCATCGATAGTGCCAAAACAATAGACACCCTCAACGATGCCGCCGAATACTACGACATCAACGGCCGCCGCACCACAAGCGTGCAGAAAGGCTTGAACATCGTGCGCCTCGCCAACGGCAAGACCATGAAGGTATTTGTGAAATAAAAATATTAACTCCAAATTCAAACAAGAAATGAAGAAGACATACATCACTCCGCAGACTCACATCATCTGCATGGAAACCGAAAGCATCATCTGCGAGTCTATTACTATGCAAATCGGCAAATATAGCGATGTGCAAGATGAGCAGCCCGTAGAAGAAGACGGCTATTGGATAGCCGAATAATAAAAACAACTGATTAATTTATACACCAAACATAATGAAAATAACATTCACCCCCCCCAGTTTTCCATCATCACAGGATAACACTGTTGGCATTTCTGCTCACACTACTCGCTATTCCAATGAGTCTGTGGGCAGACAATCAAGGCTATGCTCGGTTTAGCGAAGACGGCAAGACATTGACCTTCCTTTATGATGGAAACAAGCAGGAAGGCGACTACGGTGTCAACGATGCCTATATCAAAACCGGCTATAACTATGAGATACCCGCATGGATTAACGACAGTACGTCGGGAACTGTGACAAAGGTGGTTTTCGATGCAAGTTTTACCGAGGCACGTCCCACTAATTGTGCGTGTTGGTTCTATAATATGCGGAATCTGAAGAGCATTGAGGGATTGAAGTATCTCAATACGTCGGAGGCTACCGACATGAGCATGATGTTCGCCCAATGTTCGAGCCTTACTGCGCTCGACCTTTCTACTTTCAACACGGATAATGTTACTGACATGAGCACGATGTTTGAATATTGCACAAATCTTGCGTCGGTAAACCTTACATCCTTCAATACAGCGAAAGTTACCGACATGAGCTTCATGTTCGATGCGTGTATAAATCTTACAACACTCAACCTCTCCTCTTTCAATACCGCCAATGTGAACGATGCAATGGGTATGTTCTACTGTTGCACATCGCTCTTTGCCATATTTACGGGCAACGGTTTTGTATTGGATGATAATTGTGATAGCGAATATTTGTTTTATGGATGTTTCTCGTTGCCGGGCTACAGCTCTGCAGATACCGATGCGGCAAAGGCAAATGCTGACGGCGGCTACTTTGAAAAATTTGATGAAGGATCTGCGGCATGGGTTGGCTATGACGAAAGCACCAAGACCCTGACGTTCCATTATGATGCACAAAAGGCATCGGCGAGCGGCAGCGCATACGGCCTACCCACAAACACTACGGACACTCCGGCATGGCTTGAGCATAAAGCTGATGTGGAGAAGGTGGTGTTCGACAGAACCTTCTCCTGTGTGTATCCCACAAGTTGCCATGAGTGGTTTAATGGTATGACAAACCTCTCCAACTTCGATGGCTTGGCATATTTCAACACCTTCAATGTAACTGACATGGGCAGTATGTTTGCCGGCTGCACCTCTCTTGCACAGATTGACTTCAGCTCGTTTAATACCGCCAACATTACTGATATGAGCAGTATGTTCGATGGATGCACCGCCGTTACGTTGCTCGACCTCACCTCGTTCAACACCGCAAAGGTTACCAATATGAGCCGTATGTTTGCCGGATGCTCCTCGTTGGCAACCATCTATGCAGGTGACGACTTCACCATTGGCGACGGTTGCCAGGGCGATAATATGTTTGCCGAGTGCAATGCGTTGACCAAATTCGACACGTCAAAGACCGGCAAGGATATGGCAACATTCGACGGATATTTCACCAAGAAAAAAACAATGTGGGTGGATTATCAAGACGCATGCAAGACAATGACATTCCACTACGACAACAATATGAACGCCACGGAGGCTACCTACAAATATAAGGTGGGTACATCTGTATTTCAAGAATGGCAGGAAACGTGCGCCAATAGCGTGGAGAAAGTTGTTATATCCAAAGACTTCGCTGACGCACGTCCAACGAATTGCAACGCTTGGTTCACAGATATGACGAGCCTCACTACTATTGAGGGCATGAAAAACCTCAATACATCGGAGGCTACCAGTATGATGGGTCTGTTTTGGGACTGTAAAAAACTCACAAGTATAGACCTCTCACACTTCGATACATCAAAGGTAAAAGACATGTACGCTATGTTCGAGGGGTGCGAGACCTTGACAGAACTTGACCTCTCGAAGTTCGACACCAGTAATGTAACCGATATGGAACAGATGTTCGAGGGGTGCAAAGCTTTGACTAAACTTGACCTCTCAAACTTCAACACGGAAAACGTAAAAGACATGAATAACATGTTTTGTTCGTGCAGCGGTCTCACTACACTTGACCTCTCGAAGTTCAACACCAGTAACGTGACTAATATGATGTGCATGTTCAATGACTGCAGTAGTTTGACAGAACTCGACCTCTCAAACTTCGATACCTCGAAAGTTACCGACATGTACGACCTTTTCTGCGGATGCACGAATCTCAAAGTTCTTAATCTGAAGAGCTTCAACACCAGCAATGTTACCAATATGTGGTGCATGTTTGATGAATGCAGTAGTCTGACAGAACTCGACCTTTCGCATTTCAACACTTCGAATGTAACAAAGGCTGTTGGCATGTTCTCCGGCATGAGCAGTTTGACGAAGCTTAATGTTTCATCCTTCGATACATCTAAAATCACAGACATGCAAGAAATGTTCGGCGACTGCCCCAAACTGACAGAGCTCGACCTTTCCAGCTTCGACACCAGTGCTTCAGAAAGTTTCTTGTATATGTTCTATGGCGACACCTTGCTTGCGAAAATATATGTTAGCGACAAATTTACCAATACTGGAAGTTACCAGATGTTCAAAGACTGCATATCGCTGCCCGGTTATAACGCCAATTACATGGATGGAACCTACTGCAACTACACCAACGGCTATCTGCTGAAGAAGGTGGGAACCAACGGAGACGAAATTCTCGGTGCAAAGGGTGAGCCGCTTACCATAGACGAACTGCAGCTCTCTGATGACAAGGATTTCGTGCTCTACGAAGACTGCAAGGCGACCAAGGCTTCTTATAGCCGCAACATGACCTCTACTTGGGGTACGCTCTGCTTGCCCTACGCTATTGACACTAACGCCGAAGGCAACAACTGCAAGTTCTACTCATTGCAGGGCGTGGGCAGTGAATGCATTTGGCTTAAGGAGATTGAGAGCAATAACATCACTGCCGGCACACCTGTGTTGGTATGCTTGAAAGATGCAGAGCAGAAAACCATCTCTTTGACTGCCAGCGAGACCGATGTGGTGAAAGAGCCTGTGATTGCCGAAGACGGCAACTACCTTGTGGGAACATTCAGCACAGTGGTGCTCAATAGCGACGAAAACGCCGACTGCTACTTCATTGCCAAGAACAAGTTCTTCAAGGTGTCTGACTATGGCACAGAAAAAGGAGTGAAGGTAAACCCCTTCCGTGCCTATATCAAGAGTAACACTGCCCAAGCCCCGGCACTGCGCATCGATATCAGTGATGACATCACGGGCATCGATAGCGCCAAAACAATAGACACCCTCAACGATGCCGCCGAATACTACGACATCAACGGTCGCCGCACCACTGGCGTGCAGAAGGGCTTGAACATCGTACGCCTCAGCAACGGCAAGACCATGAAGGTATTTGTGAAATAATACATGACAGCAGAATAACAAGTTTTCCCAAAACAAACAATCCGTATCAAAGCCATAAGGTGGCTATTGATACGGATTGTTTGTTTTTACTTGCCTCTAACGATAGGTTGAGGCACTATCGCTATTTCACTTCAATCTGGCGTGCAGTCTTGACCGCCTCTTTTACAAGTTTGGGAAGACCGATGGTGAGAACACCGTCGCTGACGTTGGCAGCAATTTTTTCTTTGTCTACATCGTCAGGAAGAAGCAACGTCTGCTCGAATTTGCTGTAAGAGAACTCACGGCGCAGATAGTGCTCCTTCTTGTTCTCGTCTTTCGCCTCGCTCTTCTTCTCCATCTTGATGACCAAGTTGCCTTCATCATCAAGGTTGATATTGAAGTCTTCCTTCTTCAGACCCGGGGCGGCAAGCTCTACCATATAGTTATTTTCTGTTTCCTTTACATTGATTGCAGGTGCTGTAGCGTTGGCTCTCGGCATAAAGTCTGTATCAAAAAAGTCATTGAAAACATCGGGCATCCAAGAATTTCTACGTGCAAGTGTCATAATTAAAACCTCCAATTATCTTTTAGTTGTTTTTGTTTAATGTTTGTTGTCCACCTTTCGGCTTTCACTCTCATTCTAAACAACTTACATACCAACGAGCGCTTCTGCGCCAACTTGTCAACGCAACAAGCCAGAACGTCAGCAATGTTTAAAATAATTAATCATTCGGAGGCTAATCTCTGCCAACCTTGTCTTAGAACTTCACCACGCGCGAGCCGTCGGCAGCTTCGGAGATATACACCTTGGTGACATCTTCGGGCAGCAATTCCTCGATGAGTTCGGGCCACTCCAGGAAGCACAAGCCGCCCCCGTAGAAATAGTCTTCATAGCCCATGTCGAACACCTCGTCGAGCTTCTTGATGCGATAGAAGTCGAAGTGGTAAATGCTGTCGCCAGTGGTACTTGACGTATATTCGTTGACGATGGCAAACGTGGGAGATGTGATCACATCCTCTACACCCAGTTCTTCACACACCGCCTTGATGAATGTGGTCTTGCCCGCCCCCATCTTGCCATAGAAGGCGAACACTTTTCCGTTGCCCATGTTGTCGATGAACTGCTTGGCGGCAGCACGGATATCACTGATATTGTCTATTCTGATTTCCATATTGTTGTGTGTTTTGATGTTTATCTCTTTCTCGGCGTGAGCGTGACAAGCGGTATGAGCATCTCTTCCATCGAGATGCCGCCATGCTGGAACGTGTCTTTATAGTAGCTCACATAGTAATTATAGTTGTTGGGATAGGCGAAAAACGAATCGCCCGTGGCAAAGACATAGCTCGTGCTCAAGTTGAGTATGGGCAGTTGGGCACGTGCCGGCTCCTTGATGGCAAACACATCTTTCGAGTCGTAGCTGAGGTTCTTGCCCAATTTGTAGCGCAGATTGGTGTTGGTATTGCGGTCGCCGATAATCTTGACAGGCTTGGATGCCCGAATACTGCCATGGTCGGTCGTGATGATCACCTTATAGTCGGTGGAAGCAAGCGCCTTGAAGAGGTCTGCCATGAAAGAGTGGCGCAACCAACTTTGGGTCAAGCTGCGATAGGCACTCTCGTTGCTTGCCAGTTCGCGCACCATCTTCGACTCCGTGCGGGCGTGTGACAACATGTCGATAAAATTGACGACCAGCACATTGAGGTTGTTCTGTTTCAAGTGCGGGAACTGCTGCATGAACTTGTCAGCACCATAGGAATCGTTAATCTTATGATAGGAGAACGTGTCGTGACGGCGGAAGCGTTCTATCTGCGTACGGATGAGTGGTTCCTCGTTCAGGTTCTTCCCTTCTTCCTCATCCTCATCGACCCACAAGTCGGGGAACATGGATGCAATCTGTGCGGGCATCAGTCCACTGAAGATGGCATTGCGGGCATACTGCGTAGCGGTGGGGAGGATGCTCATATACATATCCTCGGAGATGTCGAACGAGTCGCCGATTTCCTGCGCCAGCATGCGCCATTGGTCGTAGCGGAAATTGTCGATGACAATCAGGAATACCTGCTCCCCTGCATCGAGCAAAGGAAACACCTTACTCTTGAATACGTCGGGACTCATCAATGGTTTTCCTGAAGGAGCGGCTGACGGAGCGGCATGCCCCGCAGACATCCTTTGCTGCATCATGCTGCGCATGTTCCCGACAGCGCCCGACTGCCTCGGCGCCACCCAATCCAGATAGTATTTCTTGACGAACTTGGCAAACCCGCTGTCGGCTTCATCTTTTTGCGCCTTCAGTATCTCGGTCATATTGCTCTCCGTACTGCTCAGTTCGAGTTCCCAATGCACCAAACGCCGGTACACCTCCTTCCAATCGTCAAAGGTCTTGCAGTCTTCAATCTGCAACGACAACTGCTGGAAACTTTGCTGATAGGAGGTTTGCGTCACCTCGGTAACGATTTCCTTGCGATGGATGTTCTTCTTGAGCGACAACAGTATCTGGCTCGGATTGACCGGTTTGATGAGATAGTCGGCAATCTTCGAACCGATGGCTTGGTCCATGATATTCTCCTCCTCGCTCTTCGTCACCATGACGACAGGGGTGGAAGGCGACAGTTCCTTGATCTGCTGCAAGGTTTCCAGTCCGGTCATTCCCGGCATCATCTCGTCGAGCATGATGAGGTCGAACGTGCGCTGACGGCACTGGTCTATGGCATCAGCCCCATTGCTCACCGTGGTCACCTCATATCCTTTCCGTTGCAGAAAAATGATATGCGCCTTGAGAAGTTCTATCTCATCATCTACCCAAAGTATATTTCCGTTGTTCGCCATTGTCTTAAAATCCGTCTAAGTCGTAATATTCATCCTCCAAATCAACCTCCTTCTGAGGCGTTTGCTCCTGCTTTTTCTCCACAGGCACCGGTTGCTGCTTGGCTGGCACTGCCGCAGGCTTGGACTGAGGGAGCGCAGCAGGCTTTTTCTCTGTCTTCTGTTCCTGCTTGCGAGGCTGTTCTTCCTCGTCTTCGATGACTATGCCATCGTCAGGAGAGGAAGATTTCTGCACCTTGACTTGTGGTTCATCATCAATCACAAAGCCGTTGTCGCCATCGGACTGCGGCTCCAATGTTTCCTTTTCCTGCTGCTCCTGAGGCACCATGTTGGCAGGTATACGCACATCTTCCTCCTCCACATTGACCTCTGTCGGTTCATTCAATAAGTGGCTACCATCGACATTCAACGGAGCAAAGTGCGCCGCATAGAACGCATCATAGTCGTTATAACTGTACTGCTGACCGACAAGCGCCAGATTTTCATCGCTGATCACATAGGTCTTGGAGCCTTGTGCCTGCCGCATCACAGCCTGGTTGGCATGCAACAGTTTGGCATATTGGTAAGCCTCATCATTGTTGCGGAAACCGCTGACGCGCATCCGGTGCAAGCCGTCGGCATCATCAATGTTGATTTCGAAGTTGCGCACAATGAAGTTAGTAAAGTTGTAGCGCGCCAGTTCGAAGAGCAACTGGTTCTCGTTGAGGGTATCGGGCACATAGACAAGCATCACATTGAACGGAGCAATACGCTCGTCTGAGAACTTGCGGGCAGCGATAGAATCACTGTCGCTCAGCACGACAGCACGGCGGTTCCAAACGTCCACCATATCAAAACGTGCGCCATGCAACTTCCTTCCTTGGTTCACGCCGTTGACAATCATGCCCGCCAGTTCACTGATACGGCTGTCGGGATATTTCTCGACCACAGTCTTCAGGTCTTTCAGACATCCTTCCGTATCGCCCGAATTGAGTTTGCTCATGCCCGAGATGAAGATGAACTTGTCGCGGTTGGCACCTGTAGGGAAACGTGTGTCGCTGATATGCACATTCCCGTTCACCTCCTGGAAACGGTCTGCCTTGAAGGCTTCATAGGTAGAAGCATAGAGAGAGTCTTCTATCTGCACACCCATCGTGGCATTTTCCTTGTAATAAGGATCGGTCAGCAAGGTGGTCCACGCACTCTCCGGGTATTCTTTTCTCAGCCGGTCCACATAACTGTCGGCAACTGAAAATTCCCCTTTGCGAGAGTATAGGAGGAACAAATGATAGTAAGCCTCATCCATCTTGGGGAACTCGTGATACTGTTCAGACAGGCGGTGCAAGTATTTCTCGCTCTGGCGGAGGTTGTCGAGTTTGTCTTTGAAGATCACGCCGGCATTGAACAAGCCATCAGCAAGCGTCTCATTGCTGGCTTTCAGTTGTTCTTCGGTAAAAGGTATCTGGGCGAGATAATACTCGCGCTTATGCGGATCGTTTTGGGCGCTGTCTGCCACATGGGCGATGGAGTCTGTCTTGGCTTCCTCCAATGCGATGGAATCACGCTGGGCGTCGGTCATCTCCTGTGTTTCCGTCAATGCGCCGACCACCGTTCTGTTCACACGTTGCCAGTTGTCCACATTCTCGCGCTTGCCCCACAGACGTTGGAACGCCTGCTTGCCTTGGCTCACGGCAAGCGGATTATAGAAGTACCAGGCCGCCGACTTGGTAGACGTCGGAACACTCGGTGTTGTGTTTGTCATCTTGTTCTGACCATACTTCGCACTGTTTTCCTTCTGTGTCTTCTCTGCATCGGCTGCCTCCTGCGCATGTTTTTCTTCCTTTTCCTTCTTCTTCAGTGCCGCAATCACCCGGTCTATGGCAGCATTGCGGTCGCTCTCCGACATCTTTGCCAATGCCTGCAGGGAGTCTTGCAACTGCACGGCATCGGTATAGGGCACCAGTTCGTCGAGCACCACCGACCGTTTCGACAGTTCCTCGTAGTCCTTGCGGTCTTTGTCAAGCAGTCCGATGGCTTCTCCGTAACAGCGGCGTGCGTCACTGAATTTCTCCATCGTCCAATAGAGATCACCCAGATGAAGCAGCAGCACGCCCTTTTCTATTCCCGTGCGGGTTGCCTTCTCGTTGCCCTTTTCATAGGCTTCGATTGCCTTGACGGTGTCTTTCTCTGCCAAGTAGATATTGCCGATGGCATAGTAGACCTGATCGAGATAATCCTTGTTCTTGTCTGACGACGCCATGCGTTTCAGTCGTCCGACCATCTGTTTCGCCCTACCCTTCGCCATCACCTCGGTGAGCGAGATGCGCGCATTGAACTCCAATTCATAGGGAGGGTTCTGCTTGATGACATGTTGGAAAGCCTTATAGGCCTCCTGTCGGCGGTTTTGCGCGGCATAAAGTTGCCCGAGCAGATACCACTCGCGTGCCTTTTGCTTGCGTCGCATCTCATGTTTGACAACCTTGCGCATGTAGGGAATCGCCTTGTCAAAGTCGCCCGTATGGATGTAATAGTCTGCATAGGTGTAGTCCCACTCCTTAACGGCACGCCAATCCAGGGAGTCGCGCTGCATGTTTCTGATCACATCTTCGGCATCATAAAGCCAACCGCTCTCCACGTAGGTCTTCGCCAACCAGGCGCGAGCCTTACCGTAAATGGCAGGTTGCGTTTCATACAGTCGGCTCATATAGGCGAATGTCGATGCTGCCTCGTCAAATTTGCCTTGATGAAACTGCGACCGTCCCATCAGCATCCAAGCTTTCCAGAGGAACGGATTGTATTCCTTGCGGTTCAGCCATTCGATGTCTTTGGCGGTCTTCTTCCGGTTCTTCGTCCATTCAGGGCGCCGTTTGATGCTGTGGCGCTGTATGGCCTTCTTGCTTTTCTCGATGGCGCGATCGAAATTGCCCTTTCCCAGTTCACGACTGTTCTTGTTGCCTACATAATATAAAGGTAGCATTTCGGTGTAGTTGTCCTTATTGCCGGTCTCCTTTTCCAACGAGCCGTCGATATATGCCTGTGCACCGTTATAATAGATATTGTATTTCGTATTGAAGGCGTGCCAAAAGCGTGACTTGCCCGTATTCTTCTGCGACGCACATCCGGAAAGCAGCGGCAAGGCAAGCAACAGCATGGCAAACGAAGGCCGGCGCTTCACCAATTTGCAGAAAGCATAGACGATGATAGAGAAGAAGATGATGGCTGCGCCCGACGGGACGTTCAGCAGATAGGCGAGTGTCAGCCCCAAGAGGCAATCGAGCCAACCGAAAACGATGCTCAGCGCGATGACTTTCTTGAAGTTATAGGTGAAGATATTGGCGGTCATCTGCGGAATGGTCAGCAGACTGATTGCCAAGACGATGCCGACCATGCGCAACGTAGACACGATAGACACAGCAATCAGTCCCATCATCAGGTATTCTATGAAGTTGACGGGAAGATGTCGCGAACGGGCGAAGGTGGCATCGAACGCCACACTAAGAATAGTGCGGTAGAGCAAAGTGAACACGATAAAGACCACCACTGCCAGTGCAGCAAGCAGCCACAGGTCGGAAGCCTCTATCGCCAAAATACTGCCAAAAAGGAAAGACGGCAAGTCGGGCATGAAGCCGGGCGTGAGAAAACAACAGATAATGCCCACGCTCATGCCGAAAGTCCAGAACACGGCAATGGCACTATCCTCCCGAATGCTGTCCTTCTGCGACAACCACTGCACACCGAAAGCGCTCGCCACGGCAAAGACCATGGCAGACAACACGGGATTAATACCCAACAACACCCCGAGTCCGATGCCGCCGAACGAGGCATGGGTTATTCCGCCGCTGATGAAGACCAGCCGGCGCGCCACGATATAGGAACCGATAAAACCGCACACGATGCTTGCCAGCAAGGAGCCAAGCAGTGCGTTCTGGAAGAATGTGTATTCGAATATCGACATTTCTCAGAGGATTATGAAGAGCAGGAAAGCCACTTAGTCGTGCTGGACAATCTCAAAACCAGCACGGCGCAAGTCGTCCCAATAGTGGGGATATGACTTGCTCACCACTTCGGGATGGTTGATCCGCAGTGTGGGAAACTTGAATGCAGCCGGAGCAAATGCCATCGCCATGCGGTGATCCTCATAGGTGTCGATGACGGGATTGCTGTCGGCTTCGCATCGCTCGCCGTCCCAATAGATTTCATTGTCGTTACGGTCGTGTATCACATAGCCGAGCTTGCGCAATTCCACCTTGAGCGCTTCTATGCGGTCGGTCTCCTTGATCTTCAAACTTCCCAATCCGGTAAACCGGAACGGTATGTTGAGCAAGGTGCAGGCGACAGTCATCGTCTGCGCCAAGTCGGGTTGGTTGATGAAATCATAATCGAGACGCGGCAGCCTACTACGATGATAAGCCAGGGTTACCTGGGTTGGTACACCTGGCGCATCACCCTCAAAAGCAGTCTTTACGCCCAAGAGGCTGAACATATATCTCACCGCCGAGTCACCCTGGCGGGAACCGTCCATCAAGTTGGTGAGCTGTATGGTAGACTCCTCATCATTGAGCAATGCGGCTATCTCGTACCAATAGGAAGATGCACTCCAGTCGTTTTCAATGAAAAATGAATGGTCACGATAAGGCTGTGGTGCCACCTTAATCACATCAATGTCTGCCCAGTCTACATCTGCTCCAAAATCCCGCATGGTGCAGAGTGTCAGATCGATGTAAGGACGCGACACGATGTCGCCTGTCAACCGCAGGGTCAAGCCTTTGCGGAGCATCGGTCCAACCATCAACAATGCCGAGATGTATTGCGAACTCACGTTTCCTTCTATCTCCAGATAGCCGCCATCAAGTTGCTTGCCCTTGATGCGCAAAGGCGGAAAGCCTTCGTTCTCCTCATATTGGATATCGGCACCCAAGCGTCTGAGGGCATCCACGAGCACTTTGATGGGACGGTGCTTCATCCGGTCGGTGCCCGTAATCACATGCTCGCCCGGTGTCACCGACAGATAAGCGGTCATGAAGCGCATCGACGTTCCTGCCGCCTTGATGTCAATCACCTCGGGCATGTCACGCAGCGCACGGGTGATCACTTCCGTGTCGTCACAGTCGGAGAGGTTCTCCGGCATGGTCTCGCCATGGGAAAGTGCGTGGATAACCAACGCCCGGTTGCTGATGCTCTTGGATGCGGGCAGGTCGATGGTCGTATTAATATGCTGTGGAACTTTGAAGGAATACTGCATTTTCGTGTTGTTTCTATGTGGTTTTAGAATACAAAATTACGAATTAATCTCGTTATGAACAACTTTCAAAAAGGAATAAAACAGGAAGAGCAAAAAGAAAATTGCCTTGCCACATTCAGCATAACGCCGTCTGTCAGCAAAGCAATCTTATGTATTTTCCAATGATATATCCCTTAACTGTAACGGAGGATCTGTCCTGGACGCAGACGGATGCTCTTGCCGATGTGGTTAAGCTTGCAGATGTCGTTGACCGTCACGCCACGTTTGCGGGCAATAGACTCCAACGTCTCGCCTTTAACCACCTTGTGGTAACGTGGATCTGCCATCTCCCCTCCTTGGATGCTGGGAGCTGTCTCGCCGATAACATCACTCTTGGAGTAACCGCCGTTGCCCACCTTGCCACGAAGACGTGTTGCCAGTTCAGACTCTTCGGAATAGGTATTCTTGTTGTAAGTAAAATAATCACCCGTCACATCCTGGTTGCGGAAGTCGAAAAGAAGGGCGGGATTGAGAGCCACGCCACAAAGACGGGTTTCAAAGTGCAGGTGTGAACCTGTGCTTCGACCTGTATTACCACCCAATCCGATTGGGTCTCCAGCCTTCACATTTTGGTTTTCATCTACGAGCCATTTCGACATATGACCGTAAATGGTCTCCAATCCGTTGTAGTGGCGGATCACTACATAGTTTCCATAGCCTCCCGCCTCATAGCGGACCATTCTCACTTTTCCGGCAAATGCAGCGCGGATGGTATCTCCGATATAAACCTTGATATCAAGTCCCTTATGCTGACGTCCCCAACGGCTACCGAAATTGCTGGTCACCACGCGACTTGGCGTAGGCATGCAGAAATTGCGAAGACTGATACGGATTGAATCCGGCAGCGGCGTGGCTTTGTGAGCGTAATGGTTATTCCAATCATCGTACAGGTCGGCAGCCGGAGATTGCATGTTTTCCTTCTCCACGATGCTTTGAAGGGCGAGTGTGTCTACGGCTTTCATCTTCCTGTCTACTGGTGCTTGACGTGCGAGAAGGTCTTGCCCAGACATCGGCAAGGCTGCCAAGACCAGCATGGATGTTATTGTTATTTTCTTAATTATCTTCTTTATGTACATATTTCATTCAAGGTTAATCCGCCGTGGCAGGCGAACGTGATTAGCTTGTCAAAAAGAAATTGCCGAACAGTACAAATGTTCAACAATTTGTAAACGACTTTGCAAATATAGCAAAAATATTGCGAAAATGTGTCGCACTTAACAGTTTTTCGTGCAACTTTAACGCTTCATGAAAGCTACACGTAGTTTATTTAACGTTTGATAAGACTTCATATCTCGGTTCCCGGCTCAATCGAACGTGCTCATCGTCAACATTTTCCATATTTTCCTCCATCAGAAGAAGAACAATTAGGATATTGCCGCCCAGTTGATATTGGTCTTTCGGAGTGCAGCAAGACGGTCCCAAAGCATTTGGTAAGCTGGATTCTCACACTTCGGGTCGGCATCGATAATCTTCTGCGCTTCGTCACGGGCAAGCTGCACGAGCTGTCCGTCGCGGGCAATATCAGCAATCTTCAGGTCGAAAGCCACGCCACTCTGCTGTGTTCCTTCCAAGTCGCCTGGTCCCCGAAGCTTCAAATCAGCTTCGGCTATGCGAAATCCGTCATTGGTTTCGGTCATGATATCGATGCGCTTGCGTGTCTCTTCGCTCAACTCATAGCCTGTTACCAGGATACAGTAGCTTTGGTCTGCCCCACGACCTACGCGCCCACGGAGCTGATGCAATTGCGACAACCCAAACCGTTGGGCATCGAGAATGACCATCACGGAGGCATTGGGCACATTGACCCCCACCTCTATTACCGTTGTCGCGACAAGTATTTGCGTCTCACCACTCACGAACTTCTGCATCTCCTCTTCTTTTTCTTTCGGCTTCATCCTGCCGTGCACCTTGCTCAACTTGAACTCGGGGAATGCCTCACGGAGAGTCTCAAACCCCGTTTCAAGGTTTTTCAAGTCGCTCTTTTCGCTTTCCTCGATCAGCGGAAACACCACATACACCTGCCGCCCTTCATTGATTTGCCGGCGTATGCCACGATAGAGGGATGCCATCTGGTTGTCGAACTGGTGCACGGTTTGTATGGGTTTTCTGCCCGGTGGCAACTGGTCGATCACGCTCACGTCCAAGTCACCATAGATGGTCATGGCAAGCGTGCGTGGAATTGGCGTGGCAGTCATCACCAGTATGTGGGGTGGATTCTCGCTTTTCCGCCATAGCTTGGAACGCTGTTCCACCCCGAAACGGTGCTGTTCGTCGACCACGGCAAGCCCCAGCCGATGGAATTTCACGGTATCTTCGATGAGTGCATGTGTACCCACCAGAATATGAATGGAGCCGTCCAAGAGGCGGTCGAGCACTTCCTGGCGTTTCTTTCCCTTGACGATTCCCGTCAGCAACTCTACGTTGATTGGCATGCCTTTTAGGAATTCCCGGATAGTTGAGAGGTGTTGTTCCGCCAAGATTTCGGTTGGTGCCATGATACAAGCCTGGTATCCGTTGTCGAGTGCGATAAGCATTGACATGAGCGCAACGAGAGTTTTGCCCGACCCCACATCGCCCTGCAACAGTCTGTTCATCTGCCGTCCCGACCCCATATCGGATCTGATTTCACGCATCACACGCTTTTGGGCATCGGTGAGCGGAAACGGGAGGTTATTATGGTAGAACGAGTTGAAGATGTCGCCCACATGGGCGAACACGTTGCCACGGTACTTGCGACGGTGGTCGCTGGCATAGCGGAGGATGTTGAGCTGCACGTAGAACAGTTCTTCAAACTTAAGACGCTGACGCGCTTTCTGCATGTCAAGCGGTGTTTTCGGGTAGTGCACGTCGCGCATCGCCTTGTCGTAAGACACAAGGTGAAGCGGCTCTGTGATGAAAGGTGGCAAGGTTTCTGCCAACGGCAGTGACAATCGGGTCAGAAGCGCCTTGATGGTCTTCTCCACTACGCGTGAGGAGAGGTTCGACTTCTTCATCCGCTCGGTGGTCACATAATACGGTTGCATGCCCATCTGCGACAGTTGTAGGTCGGCTGCAGGGTCTATGTCGGGATGGGCAAACTGGTAGCGGCCGTTAAAAACCGTTGGCTTGCCGAACACGATATAGTCGGTATTCACCTTATAGCTATTGTATACATACTGCGCCTTGCTGAACCATACGATGTCGCACACACCCGTTCCGTCGGAGAAATGAGCCACCACCCGCTTGCGTCGTGGCCCCATCTCGAATTCCTCAAAACTGAGTATGCGTCCCTTTACCTGCACAAACGGCATGTCGGCAGTCAGTTCGCGGATGGCATAGATGCGACTTCGGTCCACATACTTGTAGGGATAGTATTCGAGCAGGTCACGGAAGGTGTGGATATTCAGTTCTTTGCTGAATATCTCCTTGCGTCGCGGACCCATTCCGGGAGCGAACACCACGTCTTGTTCCAGTATGTCGAGCACGATAGTCTTTTTCTTCTTTTATTCTTCAGCTGCAAGTGCATTGGCGATAACCATGTCAAATGGGGTGGTTATCTTGATGTTTTCACGGTTGCCATCCAATGTGTGCACCTGTTTTCCTAAGCTTTCCACCACCGATGCATCGTCTGTAAAATGGTCGTTATAGGGTTGGCGGTAAGCTTGTTTGAGCAGTTGTATGTCGAAAGTCTGTGGGGTCTGTACCAGTCGGTAGTCACTGCGAGGCACGTTTTCTCCGCCCTCCTTGCCTGCCATGTAACGCAACGTCTCCACCACGGGCGTTACGGGTATCACAGCACCCCGCTTGCGCGCCTCATCATAAAGCCGGTCTATCACCTCAGCCTTTACGAATGGTCGCACACCATCATGCACACCCACCACGCCATCAGCATCGTCGGGTACGAGAGCCAGCCCGTTTCTCACCGAGTGGAAACGGGTCTCTCCGCCATCTGCCATCTGATAGGGCTCGTCGAAATGGTAGGTAGCACACAATTCACGCCAGTATTCCTGCTGGGCTTTCGGCAGTACGAGGATGATATGGAGGTCGGTATTGCAGGAACGGAAGCGCTTGATGGTGCGCATCAATATGGGTTCACCGCCCACAGACAGAAACTGTTTCGGAATGTCTCCGCCCATACGCAATCCCTTGCCTCCAGCCACGACAATCACGTAGTCTGCCATACGCTACCGCTTCAGCAGGTGGTTATACATCATGCCCTCCTTGATTTCTTCGGCTTTCTCCTTGCCGGCAAACATAGACAATATTTCATAGGCATAAGGGAAGGTGGCAGCCGGACCTTCTCCGGTGATGATATTGCCGTCTACCGTGAACAGTTCGTGAGTATAGTCGGCGCCTGTCATGTATTTCTCGAAGCCGGGATAACAAGTGGCACGCTTGCCCTCAAGGAGTCCGAGAGATCCGAGCACCAATGGCGCGGCGCAGATAGCGCCAATCTTCTTCCCGGCTTCAGCCTGTGTCAGCAACGCACTGCGCACGCCTTCATGGTCGCGCAAGTTGGTTGCCCCTGGCAGTCCACCCGGCAAAAGCAACATATCGGCATCGCTCAGGTCGGCATCTTCTATCTTCAGGTCGGCACGAAGCGTCACACCATGCGATGTCTCCACCATATCGTTGCCGTTCACGCTGACCGTCTTGATGTCCACGCCACCACGTCTCAATATGTCTACCACAGCCAATGCTTCAACTTCTTCGAAGCCATCGGCAAGAAATTCATATACTTTAGCCATCTTGTTTAGAGTTTAAGTTGTTGTCTATTTGAATTACTGCAAAATTACATAATTTATGGCTACGAACCGCAAAGGGAAAGCGTAATTTGTCATTTAATTTTGCAAGAACACATTTCTTTATTACCTTTGTATGAGAACGCAATCATCAAAACATGACAACAGAAGAACAACAGAAAGCCGACGAGCAGTTCATGCGCAAGGCGCTCGTCGAAGCCCAAGCGGCTTTCGATGAAGGAGAAATCCCCATAGGGGCGGTGGTGGTGTGCCAAGGGCGTATCATCTCGCGAGCCCACAACTTGACGGAAACCCTGCACGACGTGACGGCACATGCAGAAATGCAAGCCATCACATCGGCTGCCGACATGCTGGGCGGCAAGTATCTGACCGACTGCACGCTTTATGTCACCGTAGAACCATGCATCATGTGTGCCGGAGCCATCGGTTGGGCACAGATCCGACGCATCGTCTATGGAGCTGCCGACGAAAAGCGCGGCTATGTTCGCTTTGCACCGCAGGCTTTCCACCCCAAGGCATCTGTCACTGGCGGCGTACTTGAAGAAGAATGTCGCACACTGATGCAAGACTTTTTTAAGCGCAAAAGATAATTCGACATCGACTTACCTGCCGGTGTTCAACGAGAATAATCTGCATCATGCAGACTGATAAAATTGAGCACCGTGCGGTTGAAAAGCTTGGGCTGCTCCATATTCATCATGTGTCCGCAGTCGGGCAAGGTCTGTTGTATGCCATTAGGCAGATAGTCGAGCATCCATGAGCGGCGCGGAGCCTTCCCGCCATCAGTACCGCCATTGAGGATCAAGGTGGGCACTTGAGTCCTTCGGCTACGAAAGACCTGTTCGGCATCATGCGCCTCGATCACCCTCACCTCCTTGTGCAGGGGTTGCCACGCCGTCCAGGTATCAATCATGGCCTTCAAGGGGCGGCGCATGGTCTCGCGTCGGGAGCCACCCGAAGCAACAAGTTTCTCCAGCCATTCTTCCTTCATACGCTCCACGCCCTTGCTTTTGAGTGCGGCTATCTCACGGTCGCGCTTGGCGCTTTCGACACTGTCCATGGGCTGGCTGGGACCTTTATAGGTTTTCAGTCCACCGCTTGCCATCGTACAAGTGATGATGCGCTCAGGATGCAGAGCCAGCAAATCGGCAGCCACAAATGCCCCCATCGACAATCCGACGATATGGGCACGCTCGATATGGAGGGAATCCATCACGGTGAGCAGGTCTTGCATGTGGGTAAACTGGAAGGTTTCAGATTGTTCCGATGAACGTCCATAGCCACGGAAGTCGAATCGCACTACCCGGTGATGACGCGAAAAAGTGCGAAACTGCTTGTCCCACATGCGAGTATCAAGCGAATGTCCGTGCAGGAGGATGACAGGAGAGCCAGTGCCTTTCACTTCATAATAAAGGCGGGCGCCTCCCGAAGTGGGTATGTAGCCTTCTGTATGCTTGCTCCACACCTGCAAGGGGAGCGATATCAAAATGAATATAAGGAATAAGAGCTTCAGTGTCTTCATATATAATAAGGTATAGATAACGATTACAAAATTACGAAAAATTCTTCATATAGGCATTATCCTACTTATACAAACTGTATTCTTCCTTGCCACTCATCCTTCATTATATACTGACATTTTTATGCTAATTTCGTAACTAATCCAACATTTTTAAATATTTCCCCTACAAATCGTACCCTTTTGCTCCCTACAAACGTTATATGTAAGATTACTTAAAGAAAAGAGAAATATGGTTAAAAAGAAATTCGTGCTGTCCATGCTGTTTTGGACGTTGCTACTGGTTTCGGCGGCAGCCCAAGGCAACATCACCATGACATTTAGCAACGAGAGCCTGCCATCCGCTTTCAGCAGACTCTCGAAGACTTCGGGTTACAAAATCATGTTCACCTACAACGATGTAGAGAACTACAAAGTGAACGGAAGTGTCAAGCGGGTGTCGTTCACACAGGCGCTCGACTACATTCTTCGCGGAAAACCTCTGTCTTATTCCGTGAAAGGCAACCTTGCACGTATCTATCCGAGCAAGTCCACTACCGAACAGAAACGACTCATCACCGTCAGGGGCAAGGTGGTAGACCGTGACAACGGAGAGCCCATCATCGGCGCATCCGTCGTTGCATCAGACTACCGGCTGGGCACCATCACACAGCCCGACGGCACCTTCGTCCTGCACAACTGTCCAGAGCATGCCACGCTCATCGTGTCATACCTTGGCATGGGCACCTACCAGGGGATAGCCGAGGAAAACATGAAAGATATTGCCCTGACGGGTGAGGGAAAGAACATCAACGAAGTGGTGGTTACCGGTATCTTCCAGAAAGCCAAGGAGAGCTATACCGGTGCCGTGACGTCCATCGACAGCGAACAACTGAGAAGTTTCAAGGGCAGCAATCTGCTGCAAACTCTGAAGAACATCGACGCCTCCATCAACTTTCCCGTCAACAATGTGGCAGGTAGCAACCCCAATGTGTTGCCAAACTTGAACATCCGCGGTTCTTCTTCGCTGCCGATGAGTGTAGAGGAATTCAACACCAATGCCCAACAGACGGTAAATACACCTCTTATTATATTAGACGGATTCGAAATTTCGTTGACCAAACTTATGGACTACAACGATGAGCAAATCGAGAGCATCAACATCCTCAAGGACGCTGCCGCCACCGCCATCTACGGCTCACGTGGCGCAAATGGTGTGATTGTGGTGGTCACCAAGACGCCGAAAGCTGGTCGTCTGCGTGTCACGGCAAAGGCAGGCATCGACCTTCAGTTGCCCGACCTCAGTTCCTACAACATGCTCAACGCTGCCCAAAAGCTGCAATTGGAAAAAGAAGTGGGACTCTACACATACAACTACGACCCCGCAGTGGACTATTCCTATAAGAATATCTATAACGAGCGACTGAAGAAAGTGCTCGACGGAACAGACATTGACTGGCTCCACCTTCCAGTAAGAAATGGTGTAGGCCAGCGCTACAACTTGCAGCTCGATGGCGGTTCGAACGAGTTCCGCTGGGCTACATCACTGGGGTACAACGATGTGGAAGGTGCCATGAAGGGCAGTAGCCGCAAGACAGTCAACGGCGACATCACATTGATGTACTCCGTGAAGAACCTTACCTTCCGCAACTACACCAGTTTCACGTCCAACCGATCTCAGGAAAGCAAGTACGGATCATTCCAGGACTATGTAGACCAGCAACCCTACAACAACCCATACGACCAATATGGCAACGTAGTGAAAAACTTCGACGATTTCTACAAGAAGGACAAGGTGGGCAATCCGCTCTATGACGCCACCCTCAACACGTTTGACAAGAGCGAATATATCAGCTTCCTCGACAACTTTTCTGTGGAATGGGTTATCCTCGACGGACTGCGCCTGCGCGGCAAACTCGGCTATTCCACCACACGTTCCACCAGCGATGTGTTCCTCCCGGCAGAACATTCCACGTTCTCTTCCAGCACCTACAACACCGCCGAAGGCATCCTGAGGAAGGGCAGATATACCTACGGCAACGGCTTTGACGACTACTACAATGCCGACCTCACACTCAGCTACAACAAGACTCTCGCCGAGAAGCACCAGTTCTATGTGGGTCTCAACTATGCCATCTCGCAGGAAAACACTACGAACTATCAGTTTGTGGCAGAAGGATTCACCAATGAAGACATGAGCTTCCTGGGCAATGCCACACAATATGAGTATGGGGGCACACCTTCGGGCAGCAGGACCACCGTGCGCATGGTGGGTCTGACAGGCAATGCCAACTACACATACGACAACAGATATTACGTAGACTTGAGTTACCGCGTGGACGGAAGCAGCAAGTATGGCAGCGAGAAGCGCTTCGCTCCCTTCTGGAGCACGGGTATCGGATGGAACATGCACAACGAGAAATGGATGCGTGGCAACGACATTGTCAACACGCTGCGGTTGAGAGCATCGTACGGCGTAACCGGTTCACAGAACTTCACCACAGAGAACGTCTATACTTCTTATCAGTATACCTCGGGCAACCGCTATCTCAACTGGACGGCAGCCACCCTGATGGGACTGGGCAATCCAAACCTCACCTGGCAGAAGACCAAGGAAACCAACCTCGGACTCGAGCTGGGACTGTGGAGAAACCGCATCACACTCGAATTCGACTACTACGACAAGAAGACCACCGATCTTCTCTCGTCCATGGATCTTCCATTGTCTACAGGTTTCTCTTCCTATGTGGCAAACATCGGTGAGATGAGCAACAAGGGTTTCGAGATGTCTCTCAACGCCTATATCATCCGCGACCTCCGCAAGAAATTCAACTGGATGGTGGGTGCACAGTTGGTGCATGATACCAACAAGATTACCAAACTATCTGACGCCATCATGGAACAGAACCAGAAGTATCTGTCACAAAACGTGGATGTGGCAAACCTCTTCTATGTAGGCAAGCCTCTCAATGCCATCTACGCCGTGCGCAGCAACGGCATAGACCCGAGCACAGGACAGGAAGTTTATATTGACAAGAACGGTCTGCCGACAGACACCTGGGCAGCTTCCGACAAAGTGTATTTGGGCAGTAGTCAACCCACCTACCGCGGCAATGTGCGCACGATGGTGATGTGGAAAGACTTCACCTGCAACATCTCGTTCGGCTACCACTGGGGCGGCAAGACCTACAACTCCACCCTGCGCGACCGCGTAGAGGTGACTACGTCAAAGATTCAGAGTGGCAACGTGGACGAAAGAGCCCTTACCGAGCGGTGGCTGAAGCCTGGCGACAACACTTTCTTCCAGGGCTACAACAAGATGTCAAGCCACGCCACGTCCCGATTCGTGTTCGACGACAAGGTGCTCACCCTGCAGACCGTCAGCCTGCAATACCGTTGGAACAACCAATGGCTGCACGCCAAGACCGGTTTGGAGTCTTTGCTCTTCGGCGTAAACCTCAATGATCTGTTCTACTGGTCGTCGGTGAAGTACGAGCGAGGCACCAGTTACCCATACGCCCGCAACATGCAGGCATCGCTGACACTCACGTTCTAAACGGTCAGGAACACATCAATCAAGCAACAACAGAAACAAATACACGATTATGAATATCATCAGAAACAAGATAAGTAGGGGACTCGTGCTGGCATGCTCGGTGTTGGCCCTGTCATCATGCAACGACTGGCTCGACGTGAAACCCGAAACCGAAGAAAGAGAACAGGACATGTTCAGCAGCTACAAGGGCTATAAGGAGGCGCTGGCAGGCTGCTATGTGTCGATGGCATCGCAAAGCATCTATGGCGAGAATCTCACCATGTCGGATGTGGAATGTATGGCAAACCTGTGGCAAAGGTCCTCCAAGTCGTATCACGCCAACTGGTATTATTTCTATGATCACAACTATACCGCCGACGAATCACGGAGTGACATCAAGAGCATCTATGGCGGACTGTTCAATGTAGTGGTACAGGCCAACATGATCATCAACCATATCACCTCTTCCCCCACATCGATAGCCGATGAGAACGCACGTAACGTAGTAGAAGGCGAGGCGCTTGCCCTACGTGCCTTCTGTCAGTTCGACGTGCTCCGCCTCTTCGGTCAGTTACCCCAAGGTGGCACCCGGAAAGTGAGTCTTCCCTATTCCGAGAGCAATGACATCAACACTTTGCCTCCTTACTATTCGTTCGAAGACTACAGCCAGAAACTCCTGGACGACCTCAACAAGGCAGAAACGTTACTCAGCAAGAGCGACCCTTTGCTGAAATACAGCTATGATGACCTCAACGGAACCGTTACGCTCGACGACGACTTCATGATGTACCGCAGGAACCGCATGAACCTGTGGGCAGTCAAGGCGCTGAAAGCTCGTGTATATATGTATTTAGGCAATACATCTAAGGCTTATGAACAGGCCAAGGCAGTAATCAATGCTACGCTGAACGGCAAGTCCGTCGTGTCACTGGCTGGAGACGGAGACTATAGCAAAGGCTATTACGCACTGCCCAGCGAATGCCTGTTTGCTCTGCAGAACAGTAGCCTCATCGACTACAGTATTGATATCGTGGGCGGCCTGACAGACCATAGCATGAATGCCGACCAACAGCTGTGTATCACTACCAGCATGCTCGACCAGCAGCTCTATGCCGGACAGAACACTACCAGCAACAACCGCTACTTGAACATGTGGGAACGCAACACCCACAATTCTGGCGGTATCAAGTATCCCACCATCAAGAAGTATTCGTGGGACACTTCCAAGTCTATCGACCTTGACATCTTGCGCACCTGTTTGCAAATCATGCCGTTGCTGCGTTTGTCCGAGCAATACCTCATCGCTATGGAGACAACCACCGACCTCGCCGAGGCCAATGCGCTCTACACGCAGTATATGACAGCACGTGCCGTCAACGTGACCGAAGGATTCACGTCGCTCGACGAAGTGAAGGATTTCGTGCTTGACGAGTATCGCCGAGAATTCTATGGTGAAGGACAAATGTTCTACACCTATAAGCGCAACAACACCAAGCGCATGCTCTTCGCAACGTCCGACATGACAGAAGACGACTACATTCTGCCGTTGCCGGAATCAGAGTTCAACCCCAATTGAAAAACCATACACGAACACTAAAAACGAATAGAAATGATGAGAAAAACAATATATCTCGCACTGCTCGCCGTGATAGCCCTGCTTTCGGCTTGCGAGCAAGACTTGCCAGTGTATAGCGACACGACTGGTAGGCTTTATTTCAAGAACACATATCGAAGCGACACGCTGACGTCTTATTCATTCGCCTATCATGGTGACGTGACGTCAGACACCGTCTGGTTGACCTTGCAGAACCTGGGCTTCATCGCCAACCATGACCGTGCTTTCGAACTGCAGCAAGTGATGACTGGCAAAGACGATGCCGTGGCAGGCAAGCACTACGTGAGTTTCGATGATGCTGAATACAAGAAACTCCTGGTCATCAAGGCAGACTCCACCACTGCCCGCATCCCCGTGGTCATGTTGCGTGACGCTTCGCTGAAGACCAACACGATGACACTGAAGTTTACCATCAAGGAAAATGCCGACTTCAAATCGGGTTTCAAGAGTGAGATGTATCATTACATTCAGATTACAGACCGCCTGTCGAAGCCGAACAATTGGGGAGCACTTTGCAACCACTATTTCGGAACATACGGTCCTGTACGTCATCAGTTCATGATCAAGGTGACTGGTGACAAGTGGGACGAGGAATACATCAGCGAGAAGCAGTTTGACTCCTACTCCGTAGACCAAGCCTACATGAGTTTTATCTGTAGCAAATTGGCTGCCGCATTGAAGGTGGAGAATGCCGAACGCGCAGCACAAGGTCTTTCGCCGTTGGCTGAAGAAGACGGCACGCTGATCAACTTCGCTGTGGGAGGCTATTAACCGTTATATATCCATCGCATGATAATCACTAATAGAAAGGAACATTTCATGAAAAAGATATTTGCATACATATTGTTGACTCTTCCCATGCTCTCGTCATGCGTAAGCAATGATTCGGAATACGGCACTGACAAGACGTATATCAACATCAGCGGCTTTGAAGAGAAGTATGAAATCACATCGTTTGCAGGCAAGAGTCTGAGCATCTCCCCTACGGTCACAAGCAACAGCGGGGAAGATGACCTGGAATACACATGGGCTTACTATGACCCGAATGCCTATAACGGCAATTATTTGAAAGGGAGTAAGGCGGTCGTGGTGTCACACGAAAAGAATCTGGAATATCCGATGAACCTGCTTGACGGACGGTATGTGTTCTTCCTGACAGCCACTTCCAAGTCGACAGGCTACAGCCAGCAAAGCGAGAAGATCACCGTCGATGTAGCATCCGCCCTGTCAAGAGGATTCTATATCTGCAAGGAGAATGCAGACGGCGACACCGACGTGGACCTTTACAACACCACTGAGGGCACGTTGCTGGAAAACTTGCTCGCCAACTACAACGGCAAGACGCTCAAGGGAAAGCCGCTCTGCATGGACGTCATATCCGGCTTGCCCTATATGAATCCCGACACAGAGGAGGGCACTTACGGCAACTGCCTCTGTCTGACCACCCAAGACGGCAACGTGGAGTGGGTGCGTCTGGTAGACATGAAGACCGTGAAGGATGCCGACAACTGTCACTATGAGAAGGTGGAAGGCGAAATTCCCTACCGCACGGTGCGCGGCTACTGGACTATTTACTACATGACAGGTAACTACACCTATTACTCTTACAGTGGTTCTCTGGGCGGTATCGGTGTGCTCGGAAGTTTCGACGGGCAGGGAGCCAGCCAGCACGTGGTGACCAACTCCGATTCGTATTACTGCATGGCATATTGGGACAATGCACACAAGGGACTCGGTTTCAGCGACTACAACGGCAGTTATTCCGCCCCTGTATCCAAGGTGGCAGGCTATAAGGCTGTCAACACAGACTACGACTGTCTCCATTCTGGCAACTGTACTGCGGGCGGCAACAACCTGTCATACTTCCTGCTGAAAGACGCGAGCGGAAACCGCCTCCTCTACTTCGTGGATGTGGCGATGACAGGCGTTACCGTGACAGATGTGCGACCGGTCGAGGCAGGCACCCACTTGGCGAATGCCAATCTCTTCGCCGTGAACTGCAGTCAGGCTACCATTCTTTATTGTGTAGATAATAATAAGGTGTATGCCTACGACCTGGCGGGCAACAATGCCGAGCGTGTTCTTTCGTTCCCAGGACTGCCCTCAGACGAGCAGATCACCTATATCGTCAACCGATACTATACCGGCAGCAACGGTTTCGACTATCTGATGGTAGGCACCCAGACAGGTGACACCTACAAGGTGTATATGTACAATATGGTGGGTGGCGAGCCTTCCGGCAATCCTGCCCTGGTCATCACAGGCAACGGCAAGCTCCGCAAGGTGGACTATGCTAACCCCAACATCGTAGACTCTGCCAAAGATACTCCGCTACTGGACGACTAAGGTTCTGCCGTAGCGAGACAATAAAACGGGCGGAAAGCGTTTGTGCTTTCCGCCCGTTTTGTGTATGTAGGGATAAACCTTTATCAGTTGTGTACGAGGGTTCCGATTTCTTCGCCCGCCATCACTTTCTTCAAGTTGCCCACCACATCCATATTGAACACATAGATAGGCAGGTTGTTCTCCTTGCACATCGTGGTAGCAGTGAGGTCCATCACCTTCAGTCCTTTGTTGTAAATCTCGTCGTATGTGATGTCCTTGAACTTGGTGGCAGTGGGGTCTTTCTCCGGATCTGCGGTGTAGATGCCGTCCACACGCGTGCCCTTGAGCATCACGTCTGCCTCTATCTCTATGCCGCGAAGTGACGAGCCTGTGTCTGTAGTGAAATAGGGCGAGCCGGTGCCGGCGGAGAAGATGCATATATAACCAGCCTCCATCGCCTCGATGGCTTTCCACTTGCTGTAGAACTCACCGATAGGTTCCATGCGGATGGCGGTGAGCACCTTGGTCTTCACACCAAGGGCACCAAGGGCACTACTCAGCGCGAGCGAGTTGATCACCGTAGCACACATGCCCATCTGGTCGCCCTTCACGCGGTCGAAACCTTTGGAGGCACCACTCAGTCCGCGGAAGATATTGCCGCCACCGATAACGATGCCTATCTGCACACCCATTTCGTGCACTTCCTTGATTTGCTGTGCATAGTCTTGCAGACGTTCCGGATCGATGCCGAAGTTCTGCTTGCCCATGAGGCTCTCGCCACTGAGCTTCAAAAGTATTCTCTTGTACTTTGCCATATTTGGATTGTTTATATTGTCAGATGATAAAACTCACTTCCTTGAAACCATAGCTCCGGATACAGCCCTCGCGGTCGCGGAGTATCAGGTGCCCGTCGTCTTCCACCTCTACCACACGCCCCTCGAACTCGCCTTCAGCATCTTTGTAGTGATAGAAGCCGTCGCGACGGTAGAGTGAAAGCAGGTATTGCGCTGCGACATCGGCATACTCTCCGTTTATGATCTTGTCGTAGTATCGGGCGAAACTGTCGGTCAGTTCCTGGAGCAACTGTTCCCTGTCGATATCATGCCCCAAGATCTGCGCCATCGACACGGGGTTGGGCGCATCGCTCACAAACGTGGTCTGGTTCACATTGATGCCTGTGCCGATCATGAAACGTCCCATGCCTTGGGCAGTCACTGTGGTCTCAATGAGTGTGCCACTGATCTTCCAGTCTTTCCAATAGATGTCGTTGGGCCATTTGACCGTCACCTCCTCATCACCGAGATACTTGCCCAGCACCTCGCGAAATGCCAGTGCCGATGCTTCTGAGAGCAGAAACTGCCGCCGCACGGGCAGCATCTTGGGGAAGACAAGCAGCGAGAACAACAGGTTCTTGCCGGCTTCGCTCTCCCAATGGTTGCCGCCTTGTCCTCTGCCGGCGGTCTGATAGTCGGCAGTAACCACTGTCAGCGTCTCGCCTTCAGGTTCGTAATGGCGCAAGAAGTTGTTGGTTGAGTCGGTCTCGGATAGTTTTACATATCTTGTTTTCATCTTGCAGCATCAATAATATGGAATGAACGCGTCTTTGATGTGGTTCACTTCCGCTTCGGCGTCGCACGTGCCTGTCACAGCGATGATATCGAAACGCAAGGGCAAGCCCACCCGTTGTGTCTTCATGTAGACATTGGCGGCGATGCCGATGTTGCGCATCTTTTGTGGCGTCACGGCTTCTTCTGGTTCGGTGAAGAGGTTGTTGCGGCGAGTTTTCACCTCAACGACCACAAGGGTGTCGCGCTCAGGCGTCACGGCAATGATGTCAAGGTCGCGCCTGCCGCATTTCCAGTCGTGGTGCAGCACGGCATAGCCCTGCCCTTCCAGATAGCGCATGGCCAACTCTTCGCCCCACTTGCCCAGTTCGTTGTGTGCCGCCATATTGTTATTTTAATTGTTTCTTTAGCAAAGGTAGTGCAATTCAAAGACAATACAAAGAAAAAACATCCTTTTTATTGGTTCTTCTGCCGATGCACAGGCAATGAGCGTGATATTCTTCTGCGCTTGTCCAGCCATGGTCTCTTTTTTCTTATATCCTCTTCAGCCACAAGTCCATGAACCTGTCATAGATGATGTAGCCTTCGGGCTTTCTGTAGACGAGTTCCTTTTCTTCCAAGGTTTTGAGGGCTGCCTTCACACTGCTGGCTCCGCTCAATTTATGTTCTTTGATGAACTTCCCGGCTGTGGGCTGGGCAACGATGCCATCCTTGGCGATAGCCTTCAAGAGAGAGAACTGGTTTTCTGTGAAGAACTGCGCCATGCTCTCAAACTGCGGTTCCCGCCCTTCGAGAATAGAGAGTAAGGCAGCATTGACTTGCTCAATGCGGTCAACCTGCATCTCTGCTTCATAGAGGCGGTTCATGATGCATTGGATATACCATGTATGTCCCTCGAACTGACGGTAGATGTGCGCAAAGATATCCTTCGACAAGTGGGCACCCTTTTGCTTGAAGAAGTTCTGGCAGAAGTCATAATAGATGTCACAGTTCAAGGGTTTCAGCCCCATCATCTCTGTGCTTTGATAGAAAGGATGTTTCGGTGAACCGAATATCTCTGCCATCAGATGTTGCTTGCTTCCGGAGAAGATAAAGTGGACGTGTTGGGCAAACTGAATGTAAGAACGTAACAATGCCTCAATACCCTTCTCTGGATATTCGGCAATTTGCTGAAACTCATCGATGGCTATGTACACCTCCTTGCCACTTTCGTTGAGATAGTTGAAGATACTGCGGATGGTGATGTCCTCTTGGGTTGGTTCCACGGTAATGGACACGCTGGGCTCACCTGTCAAAGGATCCATACTGAGCACAGGGCGCAAGCCACTGAAGAATGCAATTGTCTTTTCTATGAACGACGCGTTTTTCCTCACGATGTCATTGATGACCATTACGCCCAATTGCTCCACAAAATCATTGAGGTTCTTGGTGGCGAAGATGTCAATATACAAGCATACGGCATCCGTCTCCTCTTCCTTTAGATGGAAAAAGGTATTCTTGATAAGTCCTGTTTTTCCGATTCTTCGGGGAGAGATAAGGGTGACATTCCTGCCATTCTTCAGATGAGACAACAGGGTTTGGGTCTCTGCCCTCCTGTCGCAGAAATAGGCAGGACTTTCATATCCTTGATAGATGAAGGGGTTTGCCAATGTCTTACTGTTTAGCCTCATACGCCATTACATATTTTTTGTTACAACTTTTTTGTAATGGTAAAGGTACGGCATTTCTTGGAATAGACAAAGGAAAAGAGAGGAAAGTTGCGTTTAATCATCCTCTTTTCATTGGAACATAGACTCCGTTTTGCTGGCATCCTCAAAATATTTAAGGCGACATTGCATGGCAGTAGGACTATTTTTCGTAACTTTGAAGACCAATCGAATCAATCAAGAAAACACCGAGAACATGAGAATACACTTCAACCTGGAATACCGCACGACGTTTGGCGAAGCTCTTGCTGTCAACGTGGAAGAATCTGAGGGGACGTTTGCCGCCCACATGATGGAGACGGACGACGGGGCACACTGGCATCTGGCGCTGGAAATGGAGGTAAAGGACAAACCCTTCATCAACTATTTCTATAGCGTGGAGAAAGACCGGAAGCAGACCCGAACCGAATGGCTCACAGAAGCTCATCGGCTTGAATTGTCGGCACGGCAAGCTACGAGATATATCCTGCACGACCATTGGATAGACCGCCCTGAGGATGCGTTCCTCTACACGTCTGCCATCACAGACTGCACCAACCGCCACAGTGCACGCCATCTGGTGCAGCATAACTTTCGCTCTACACTTCGCTTGAAGGTGCGCGCCCCCCAACTGCGCAAGGGCGAACGGCTCGCATTGGCAGGCAACATGGAGTGTATAGGATGCTGGAAACCCGAACAGGCTGTGGAAATGCACGAGCACAACTACAACGAATGGATAGCCGACATCGATGCCACCCGGCTGGACGGCAGACAGTTGGCATTCAAGTTCATCATCATCAACCAGCGCGAAGACATCTCTCCCCTATGGGAACGAGGGTTCAACCGCACGCTTGAGTTGCCCTACATCGGCGAGGGCGACGTGTTGGTCATAGAGTTGCCCGATGTGCAGTTCGACATCTATCCCATCCGTATTGCCGGTACACTGGTGCCCGTATTCTCGTTGCGCTCAAGCCAAAGCTATGGCGTGGGCGACTTCGGCGACTTGAAGAGGATCATCGCATGGGCGGCACAGACCCAACAACGGATACTGCAGCTGTTGCCCATCAACGACACGACACTCACACACCAGTGGACCGACTCCTATCCCTATAGCTGTATCAGCGTCTTCGCTCTGCACCCGCAGTATGCCGACCTCACGGCACTGCCCCCCATCAAGGACCCGGCGCTGCGCAAGAAATATGAAGACACAAGACTCGAATTGAACGCGCTCAGACAAATAGACTACGAACGAGTGAACAAAGCCAAGACGGAATATCTGCACATCATCTTTGAGCAAGAGGGAAAAAGGATGATGGAAAGTCCCGAGTTCAAGCGTTTTTTCGCCGACACCGAGGCGTGGCTCGCACCCTATGCGCACTATTGCCATCTACGTGACACCTTCCAGACTCCCGACTTCAACCAGTGGAAAGGACACCACACTTGGAACGAACGCGACCGAAAGGCGCTCTGCAATCCGCGCACCAAACTATATAAAGAGGTGTCATTCTACTATTTCGTGCAGTTTGTTCTCTACACCCAAATGTCTGAGGCTCATACCTACGCCCGACAACAAGAGGTGATACTGAAGGGAGATATCCCCATCGGCGTGCACCGCCAAGGCTGCGACGTGTGGATGGAACCCAAGTATTTCAATCTGAACGGACAAGCCGGAGCTCCGCCCGATGACTTTTCCACCAACGGACAGAACTGGGGATTTCCCACTTACAACTGGGACGAGATGATGAAAGACGGATGCTCGTGGTGGACACGGAGGTTCCGCAACATGGCGCTCTTCTTCGATGCCTATCGCATAGACCACGTGCTGGGGTTCTTCCGCATCTGGGAGATACCTGCCCATGCCGTACACGGACTGCTCGGGCAGTTTGCGCCCGCATTGGGACTGACCGCCGAAGAAATCAACATGCATGGACTGCCGTTCAAGCCCGAACTCTATCTCACCCCCTATATCCGCAACTGGGTGATTGATCGCACGTTCGGGTTGCATGCCGATGTAGTGAAACACGACTACCTCATCCATCTGCACGATGACGTGTGGGCATTGAAACCGGAATACGACACAGAACGCAAGATTGAGGCTGCGTTTGAGGGGAAGAACGGCACGGACGACATTTTCCTGCGCAACGGACTTTATGCACTGGTAAGCAACGTGCTCTTCCTGCGCGACCACCGCACGCCCGACCTCTACCACCCGCGCATCTCTGCCTATCAAAGTCTCGTCTACGAATCACTCAGCGGCAGTGACAAGCAGGCATTCGACTGGATATACAACGACTACTTCTACCAGCGCAACAACCATTTCTGGTATACCGAGGCCATGAAGAAGTTGCCCAGGCTGATTGATGCCACCCGCATGCTGGTGTGTGCGGAAGACCTCGGCATGGTGCCGGAGTGCGTGCCGTGGGTGATGGACCAGCTGCGCATCCTCACCTTGGAGATGCAATGGATGCCAAAAGAGTGCGGCACACGATTCGGTCACTTGTCGCACAACCCCTACCGTTCGGTGTGCACTATATCGAGCCACGACACCCCCACCCTCAGACAATGGTGGGACGAAGACTGGCAACGCACACAGGATTACTACAACACCATGCTCCACCGCAGCGGTGATGCTCCTCATCCGTTGCCTGGCTGGCTCGCCAAAGATATTGTGAGCCGCCATCTCACGTCGCCGTCCATGCTCTGTGTCATCAGTCTGCAAGACTGGCTCGCCATCGACGAGCGGCTGCGTCTGCCCGATGCAGGTGCCGAGCGCATCAACATCCCTGCCAACCCGCGCCACTACTGGCGCTACCGCATGCACCTGAACATAGAGGACATGGCTGCCGACGAGCAGTTTACAGCAGAAATAAGAAGTTTGGTTACCGACACCGGACGGAAACTATAACCATACGAAAGCGGGCGACACCTTGTTGGTGTCGCCCGCTTTCGTATGGTATAAATATCGTTCTACTTCACCAGTATCACGAGATACTTGCTCGTGCTCCAGAAGATCTGTGGATTGGTGATGCGGAGCACATACTGTCCGTTACTGTCCTTGTCAAGTGAATAGCTGCTTGACGGGTGAACTGTCATCAGCTTGGCTGACTTCGAATAGAGTTTTATCTCTTTGTCCACACGGATATCAATCTTCGTGAAGTAGTTCTTGTTGAAGTTGCCCTGCAGCACCTTACCCTTCACGAGCACGCCCTGCTCCTTGAGTTCACTCTTGGTGCCGAATGCAAACCATGCAGTGTTGAGTTGTGTGTCCTGCGACTTGATGGTTTGGCTCTTGGCACTGCTCTCCGTCTGGAGATCTGACACGTTCGTGTTCAAGTTGCTGATGGTGGCATCAAGTTCCGAGATGTGGATGTCCTTTGCCTCCAGCTCTGCACGCAACTGCTGCAGTTGCTGGTCTTTCTCGTCCAGCTGCTTTGCCATATTCTCGATGGTCTTGCGCAGTGCGTCGCCGTGCATGCCGCTCGTCTTGAGCTGCTGGCGCAACTTGGCAATGAGCTCGCGATTCTCTTTCATGCGCTGTGCGATAAACTGGATGTTCTCACGCAACTGCTGTTTCTTGTTCGCACCCTCGCCGTCCTTGACAATATTCACGCGGTTTTCCGCCTCGTTGATTTCACGGAAACCTTCCTGGATGTCGTTGAGTGTAGACATCATGTCGTTGATCTCGTTGTCCCTTTCGGCAATAATGCTCTGCAGCGAGTCTGTCTGCGCCACATTCTGTACTGACGTTTCTGTCTTCTTATCCTTGCATGCCGCCAACGACAGCACGCAAAGGGCTAATACTACCAATTTCTTCATACGCTTTCCTTTTTATGTTTCTTGTCTTCTTTAGGGTTCTTTCCTGCCAGAATGACGACGATCTCCCCTCGGGGAGCCGTCTCGGTGAAATGGGCAACCACCTCGTCCAAAGTTCCACGCACGCTCTCTTCGTGCAACTTGGATATCTCCCTGCACACGCTCACCTGCCGTTCTCCGCCGAAGATCTCGGCAAACTGCTGCAAGGTTTTGAGCAGACGATAGGGAGATTCATAGAATACCATGGTGCGTGTCTCTTCCTTCAATGCCTCCAGTCTGGTCATGCGTCCTTTCTTGGGTGGAAGGAAACCTTCGAAGCAGAACCTGTCACAAGGCAGTCCCGACGACACCAAAGCAGGCACAAACGCTGTGGCTCCAGGCAAAGTCTGCACCTCTACGCCGGCAGCTACGGCTTCACGGGCAAGATAGAAGCCCGGGTCACTGATACCCGGCGTGCCCGCATCGCTCACAAGGGCGATGGTCTGTCCTGCCTTCAGACGTTCGACAATGCCAGCCGACGTACCATGTTCGTTGAACTTATGGTGCGCCATTAGGTGGTTCTGAATGTCGAAATGCTTGAGAAGGATGCCCGATGTGCGTGTATCCTCCGCCAAGACCAAATCGGCTTCTTTCAGGATTCTGATAGCCCGAAACGTCATGTCTTCCATGTTGCCTACCGGAGTAGGTACGATATATAATATGCCCATATTCGCTACAAATATAGGCAATTAATCTACGGAAACAAAAAAAGCACCCATTTCTTTGCAATTTTTAAAACGTATTCGTAAATTTGCATTGATATGACAGAAAACTTAACAGGGGAGAAACACCGCCCCGGACGTATAGAAGTGGTGTGCGGTTCGATGTTCTCGGGCAAGACCGAGGAACTGATACGACGGTTGAAGAGGGCGAAGTTTGCCAAGCAGAAGGTGGAAATCTTCAAGCCCGCCATCGACACGAGATATTCAGACGAAGAGGTGGTCAGCCACGACCGCCATTCCATCCCGTCTACACCCATAGACTCGTCGGCTTCCATCCTGTTATTGTCGGCAGACATCGACGTGGTGGGCATCGACGAGGCGCAATTCTTCGATGAAGGATTGGTCGACGTATGCAACGAGCTTGCCAACCGTGGTGTGCGCATCATCGTGGCAGGACTTGACATGGACTTCAAGGGGAAGCCTTTCGGTCCCATCCCTGCTCTCTGCGCCATTGCCGACGAGGTGACCAAGGTGCATGCCATCTGTGTGAAGTGTGGCGCACTTGCCTATGTGAGCCATCGCCTTGTCAACGAAGACAAGCGCGTGCTGCTCGGCGAGCAGAGTGAATACGAGCCGCTCTGCCGTGAGTGCTACCAACGCGAAATGGGAAAAGAGAAAAACAAATAACCATGGGTGAACAGAAAATAACGTTCGACAAATTCATCCGCTGGCTGCTGATTGCTCTCGGCACGCTGGCGGTCCTTTTCATGGTCAACTACTTGAGCGGTGTGCTCTTGCCATTCTTCATTGCATGGTTTCTGGCCTACTTGCTCTACCCCCTCGTGAAGTTCGTGCAGCACAAGTTGCACGTCCCCACCCGTGCGCTGTCCATCGTTGTCACGCTTGTTTTCGTGTTCGCCGTTATCGGCGGCATCTTCTATCTCATCATTCCGCCGATGATTGAGCAGTTCGAGAAGTTGGGCGAGGTGGTGACACGCTATCTGCACCAAGCCACGCATATCCACAACTTCCCGGCAACCATACAGGAATGGCTGCACAACAACAGTGATGAAATCACGCGCATATTCCACAGCAAGGACTTCAGCGACAGCATGAAGACTGCCGTTCCCAAGGTTTTCGACTTCCTCGGACAGACGGCAAGCATCGTCATCAGCATCATCGCCTCGATGATCACCTTATTATATATGTTCTTCATCCTGCTCGACTACGAATATCTCACCGAACGATGGATCAAGATATTCCCCAAAAAGAACCGTCCGTTCTGGCGCGAACTGATGCAGGACGTGGAACGTGAACTGAACAACTATATCCGTGGGCAAGGCATGGTGGCACTCTGCATGGGCATCATGTTCTGCATAGGCTTCACCATCATCGGATTTCCGATGGCAATCGGCTTGGGCATCCTCATCGGCATCCTCGACCTGGTGCCCTACCTCCACACCTTTGCCCTCATCCCCACGGCATTTCTTGCCATGCTCAAGGCTGCCGACACAGGCGAGAACTTCTGGGTTATCTTCGGCATGGCGTTTCTTGTCTTTGCCGTCGTACAGGTGATCACCGACTTCATTGTCACGCCGAAGATCATGGGAAAAGCAATGGGCTTGAACCCCGCCATCCTGTTGCTGAGTCTTTCCGTATGGGGAGCACTGCTCGGATTTATCGGCCTCATCGTAGCGCTCCCCCTCACCACCCTGTTTATCGCCTATTGGCAACGGTATGTGACCAAAGAGCACACTCAAGACAGCACCGAAAAAGACAGAATTGCAAGCTCAGAATAAAAAACACGGAGAAAAGTTTGGACGTTTCAAATAAAAGTCCTACCTTTGCACTCGCTTTCAAAAGCACACGGAGACTCGCTAGCTCAGCTGGTAGAGCACAACACTTTTAATGTTGGGGTCATGGGTTCGAGCCCCATGCGAGTCACCCGAGAGGATTTCCACACGGAAATCCTCTTTTTTTGTTTATAAATATGGCGACGCCTACATATACCCCTCTTCCTTGAGTATCTGTTTGAGAACTTCAACTTTGACGGATGATGCATCTTCCTTGTCGTAGATGAGCATCAATATAATCTCCCCATCTTGCTCCTTCGCAAGGATATTATAGGTGATAACTCTTGCGCCACCAGACTTTCCTTTTCCCTTTGACTTGATAGCCATTCGTATCTTGCGGATGCCAGGTGTTAACTCGTCGCCTTGCAATGGGTTGTCTTGAAGACTTTCACCAAATTCCTCCAAGTCTTTCTTGAAAGAGGGATATTTCTTCGCAAGACGCTTTGCCGCTACGTCAAAGTAGCTTAATGTGGATATCTTATAGCTCATCTAACAGACTGTCAAGGGTGTTTGGTTGTTTCTTGCCTGCAAGAACTTCTTTCAGTTCACGAAGAGCACCACGCAAATCTGCAGTTACCTTTTGTGTGCCATCGGATATGGAATCAGATGCGGTCACTGGCACCAAACGGAAACTTCCTTCACGGGATTTCAAAATCACGTGTTCGCCGGAGTTCACCATAGAGAAGTATTTCCCTTGGTTGGCTCTAAAATCTCTTGCACTTACGATTGTCATAATGGTCTGCTTTTATTTGTTATGCCACAAAATTACGTTTATTTTTCTAATTTGGCAACCATTATGGTACCAAATGGATAAAATAATACGGATTCTATCCCTTTGAGCATGTCCGTTTCCATTTTTTCTATATCTTTGCCATTATGAAACAATCCAATCTTTTCCTATTGCGCGCACTGATCGTGTTGTGCGCCATCTGCTATACCACAACAATAACGGCAGCAGCCAAATCCCATTCGTTCACGACAGGCAAGGGGACTTTCCTGCTCGACGGGAAACCGTTTGTCATCAAGGCTGCCGAAGTACACTACCCCCGCATCCCCCGCGCCTATTGGGAGCACCGCATTCTGTCGTGCAAGGCACTGGGAATGAACACCATCTGCCTCTATGTGTTTTGGAACATCCACGAACAGTGCGAAGGTGTGTTCGACTTCACAGGCGACAAGGACGTGGCTGCATTCTGCCGTTTGGCGCAGAAGCATGGCATGTATGTCATCGTGCGTCCCGGACCTTACGTATGCGCTGAATGGGAGATGGGCGGACTGCCCTGGTGGTTGCTGAAAAAGAAGAACATCCGTCTCAGAGGGCAAGACCCTTACTTCCTGAATCGGGTGGGCGTATTCGAACAGCGGGTGGCAGAACAACTGGAGCCGCTGAGCATCATCCATGGAGGTCCGATTATCATGTTGCAAGTGGAGAACGAATATGGCAGTTACGGCAAGGACATCCCTTATGTGAGTGCCGTGCGCGACATTCTGCGCAAGCATTGGGGCAAAGAGATGACGCTCTTCCAGTGCGACTGGGCGTCCAACTTCACATGGAACGGACTTGACGACTTGGTGTGGACCATGAACTTCGGTACAGGAGCCAACATCGACCAGCAGTTCCGCGAGTTGGGCGAACTGCGTCCCGATGCGCCCAAGATGTGTTCGGAATATTGGAGCGGATGGTTCGACAAGTGGGGTGCCCGCCACGAAACGCGCCCTGCCAAAGCCATGGTCGACGGCATCGGAGAAATGCTTTCGAAGGGAATTAGTTTCTCGCTCTACATGACCCACGGCGGCACCTCGTTCGGACATTGGGCAGGAGCCAACAGTCCTGGGTTCAAACCAGACGTAACGTCCTACGACTACGATGCGCCCATCAATGAATACGGTCAGCCCACACCTAAGTTTTGGCAATTGCGCGAACTACTGCAACGATACAGCGAGAAGAAGCTCCCCGCCGTACCGAAAGCCCCTATGCCATTCATCTCAACGCCCGAAACAGTGTTGGCGGAATATGCTCCGCTCACAAGCGGTATCGACAGCACATGCACCGGCGACCACCCGCTCACCTTTGAAGAGATGGACATGGGCTGGGGTACGATGACCTACACCACGTCTCTGCCCGAGATGCAAGGAAAGGTGGTGCTCACCATGGATGCACACGACTATGCACAGGTGTATCTCGACGGCGAGTATGTGGGCAAGACAGACCGCTCACAGGACGAAAAGTCAGTTATGCTGCCGCAAGTGAAACGGGGATCTGTGCTGAAGATTGTGGTCGAAGGAATGGGGCGCATCAACTTCGGACATGCCATCAAGGACTATAAAGGCATCGTCGGCGACGTGACGCTCACTTCCAGTCAGGGAGTGTGGACGCCGCGCCAATGGACTTGCTCCACCCTACCCGACGACTACGCCACTGCCACCAAAGCACTCACCCATGCCACCAAGTATAACAACACGAAGGAAAAACAACCCGGCTACTACCGAGGCTACTTCTCGCTGAAGAAAGTGGGTGACACCTTCCTCAACATGGAGGCTTTCGGCAAAGGACAAGTGTATGTGAATGGTCATGCGCTCGGGCGCTTCTGGCATATCGGACCGCAGCAGACACTCTATGTGCCGGGATGCTGGTTGAAAAAAGGAAGCAACGAGGTGGTGGTCTTGGACGTGGTTGGTCCCAAGGACGAACCCAAAGTGCAATGCCTTGACCACCCTGTCATCGACAAACTGAACCTCGTCAAACCTAACCTGCACAACGACAAGCAGAAATGTCCCGACCTCGGACAACAACAGGCAGCACTCACTGCCACTTTGGATGCAGACAACAGTTGGCAGACACTCCGTCTCGCCCAACCAGTGAAAGGACGCTACATCGCCTTGCAGATTAAAGACACCTACAACGGCAAGCCGCAGACTTCCATCGCAGAAGTCTATGCGCAGAACGAGAACGGCCAACGCATAGACCGCTCCAACTGGGAGGCACGTTATGCCGACAGTGAGCAGGGCAACCATACCCTCGACAAAGCGTTCGACCTGCAAGAGTCTACCTATTGGCAAACCGACAACAAGAGTCCGCTGCCCCACCTTATCGTGATAGACACCGGCAAGTCGCAAGTCATCTCTGCACTCGAAATCCTGGCGCGCCAAGACCAAAGGGCCAATGGCTACGCCAAGACTATCAACGTGTATGTTTTCGACAAATGAATTTAATCCTTGAATATTCCCTTGCTGAAGCGCTGCAGGAAGACGGCGCAAGAGGCATCGCCAGTGATTGACATGGTGGTTCTGCCCATGTCTACAAGACGGTCTACTCCAGCTGCCACTGCCACGCCCTCGATGGGCAGACCTGCCGAGGCAAACACCATAGCCATCAATGCCAAGGCGCCTCCGGGAACACCGGGCACGCCGATAGAGGCGATGGTGGAAGAGAGGGCGATGGCGATGTACTGTTGCATGGTAAGGTCGATGCCGCAACAGGTGGCGATAAACACGCTTGTCACGCCCAGGTAGATGGCAGTGCCGTCCATGTTGATGGTGGCGCCAAGAGGCAATACGAAGTCACTGATCTCCTTTCTCACGCCCATCTTTCGCGTACACTCCACATTGTAGGGGATGGTCGCAACACTCGATGCACTGGAGAAGGCAAACATCATGGCGGGCGTCATCTTTCGGAAGAACGTGATGGGACTCAGACCTCCCAGGAAATAGACGCAAGGGAAGTAGATGATGAGGGCGTGTGCCAGGAAACAGAGGTAGTCGGCACCGATAAGGCTGGCATAGGAACCTACCACCTGCGGACCGTTGACTGCCACCACGGGCGTGAGCATGCAGAACACGCCAATGGGGGCAAGGCTCAGGATGTAGCCTAATATCTTCTGCACAATTTCATTGAAGCTCAACAGTATCTCCTTGGCAGGCTTTGCCTTCTCGCCCACATGCACGATGGCAAAACCCAAGAAGAGCGTAATCACGATCACCTGCATCATGTTGGCCTCGCTGAAGGGCAATACGGCATTGCTTGGGAACATGTTTACGATTTGGTCCATGAACGTGAAGGAGTGCACCTCGATTGCCTTCTCGGGGGTAGGCAACTTGATGACGGGGAAATAACCCTTCAGGAAGGTGGACACCACGAGGCTCAGCGATATGGCAGCGATGGTGGTAAGGGTGAAGTAGATGAGGGCACGCACGCCGAGCTTGCCCACCTTGGAGATGTCTTCCATCGAGATGATGCCGGCGATGATGGAGAGCATCACCAGGGGCACCACAATAAACTTGAGGAGGTTGAGGAAGATCACACCGAAGGGCTTGATGTAGTCGTTGGCTATCTCCGGTATGCCTTGCATCAGGCAGCCCACAATGATGGAGAGGATGAGGGCAAGGAATATCTGGGTCACCTGCAAAAGCGTGTGGATTAAGCAAAAATCTTGGCTAGTCTAAAGAGG
>CAVJZZ010000019.1:0-40607 GCA_963654295.1 Lachnospiraceae bacterium
CAGCGGGGACGCTGCACCTACTACACTGCGCATGAATGAAACTTCGATTTTGTGCAGTGTAGGAGTCGACGCGCCCCCGCGTCGACCTTTGCGCATTGAGATAAGTATTCTCCTCTGTATACAAATCATATTATACGTCCATTCGCGCACTTTTCTCCTTTTTATTTGGTTTATATGATAATAATTGTTAGCTTTGCCAAGACAAATGGAGAGATGTATGAGTAAAGAACAAACCTTGAATGCGATACGGGAATGTCTGAGACAACACCTTCCTGCAACAGGGAAGGCTGTATTGTTTGGCTCTCAGGCAAGAAACACTGCGCGTTCAGACAGCGATTGGGACATTCTCATTACGCTCAACAAGAAAGATCTCACGCCCGAAGACTATGACAAAGTTTCATTCCCCCTCACCCTATTGGGATGGAACCTTGGCGAAAAGATTAATCCCATCATGTATACCACCCGTGAGTGGCAAAGCAACCAAGGGATGCCTTTCTACAAGAATGTCGAAAAAGAAGGAATAACATTATGAGTCTTACAGCAGAAGAAAGAAAAAGTCTTGTAGATTTGCGCTTGAACAAAGCGGAAATTCTACTCAACGAAGCTGAACAAATGGTAAAGCTTCGTTATTGGGATATGGCAGCCAACAGATTCTATTACTCATGTTTTCACGCTGCCCAAGCGCTGCTCGTTTCTCACGGTTACTCCGCCCATACACACGAAGGAACAATATCGATGTTTGGACTTCATTTTGTAAAAACAGGTTTGGTTAGTCTTGAGCTTGGGTCATTCTTTTCCCGCATGGAGCAATTAAGAAAGAAAGCTGACTACAATTGCAATTATGATGTTACTCAAGACGAAGTAGAAACAATGGTTTCTCCTTCTCATGATTTCTTAAGTGCCATAAAAGCATTAATCAACAAGGAATAATCTCTTTTCTTTTTCTTTGAACAAGCATAGTAGTCGACGCGTCCCCGCGTTTTAATATGGAAATATGGAAATATTGAAATATTGGGGACAAGCGCAGTGTAGGAGTCGACGCGCAGTTGGGAGAAATGCTTAGACAAATGTCTGACAGGCGCTTCGAACAAGCTTAGGGGATGCAGCGGGGACGCTGCACCTACTACACTGCGCATGAATGAAACTTCGATTTTGTGCTTATGAAGCGCAGTGTAGGAGTCTACGTGTCCCCACGTCGACCTTAGCGCTGATGATTGGCGTGACAAGCATTTTCTGACATGCGCTCCCGACAAGCACAGGGGATGCAGCGGGGACGCTGCACCTACTATGATATGCGCGTCGGATTAAGCTACTAAATACAAAAAATGGGATGACACTTGGCGTGTCATCCCATTTTTTGTATATAGAGATTTATTACTTCACCTGTGCGCCGGCTACATTGTAGAGGGCAGCGCCCTTCTGGATGTAGATGCGACCGTCCTTGACGAACTTGCCTACCTTGGCTGCACTTTCTGTCTCTGCCTTCACGTTAGAGATAGCTGTGCTGGTGCCTACGGTGCGAATGACGTAGATGTCGTAGATCTGACCCTTAGCACCACCGCTCACCTGAGCGACACGGAGGTATACAGGAGCTGTCTCATCCATGTGGAAACGAGTCTTCTTGTGCAGACGCTGACTCTTGGTGTAGTTCAGGTTGCCTACCGTCTCCCATGTAGTACCGTCGATTGACTTCTGGAGTTCGATGCCAAGGTCACTTGTACCACCGTTAGCGAGATAAGTAACTACATCGAATGTACCGCTATACTGCTTGGTAGAAACGATACGCATGGTGTATGGGTCACCAGATGCCTTACCACCAAAGTCAATCTTACCCTTAGAAGGAGTACCACCGATTTCGTCGATAGCTTCCTCTGCAAGATAATCTGATGTTCCTGTGTATACACCTGTACCTGCGCTTACGTTGGTCTCGCCAGTGATTACCTGGCCCTCAGACTCAATGATCCAGTCTGTATCGCTTGTAGACTTCACCACGCGGAGAACATTCTCGTTGGGCTTGTAAACAGGAGTTTGTGTAGCATTGCCATCCTCGTCTGTACCATCTACATAGTGGTCAACCTCATCAGAGTAGTATGTCCAAGAGCTCTTGCCGAAGTAGTAAACAGCCTTGGCTGCACCTGTTGCAGCATTGTCTGTATCTGCAATAGCGTCTGCAAGCGGAGTGAAGGTTGTGCCATCGGCAGAGATCTCGGCATTGGTGAACCAGTCTGCCTCATTACCTGTGAAGTGAGCGAGGGTGTCGGTTACCTCAGGGATACCCTTCACAAGGATGTCACCTGTCACGAGTTCGCTCTGGAGCTTGCCATCCTCTACAGCAAATGCTGTGATGGTGCCAGGCTCTGTTACCTCTACTGGCTCAGCGTATGTAGCAGCCTTGGCAGCCTTGGTCTGACCGCTGAATGAGTAGTAAACCTTAGCGTCAGCATTGTCTGCTGTGAGTGTGATGATGCTCTTGCCGTCCTGCTGTTCGATAGAAAGCACAGGAGCAACAGCCTGAATCTGGATGTCTACAGTCTTGGTTGCCTCTGCGCTCTGGAGGAAGCCCTCAGACTCAGCATAGGCTGTAAGATTAGTTTCTTCGGTATAGAGAATAGGCTCGGTGTAGAGCTTGTATTCGCCATCACCTTCCTTATAGTAGATCTTGCTACCGTTGGTAGCGCAAGCCATGGTCACTGTGGTCTGTCTGTCAGCGTATGCGAGTGTGAAGGTAGGAGCAGCTGCAGCAGTCACGTCGCGCTTGCTCTTGGCAGCCTCAACCAGCAAGTTGCTCAACAAGGTTGACCACTCTGCATAGTTAATGGCAAGGTCATCTGTAGAGCCAAGAAGGAAGTAGCTGTTCTTGCCGGCACCATTGTTGTGGCGGTGGATCGCTACATTCTCACCTTGCAGTGCCAAAGTGTCGTCGTTAGCAAAGAGTTCGGGCAATGTTACAGATACGTTTGCTGTGTAATCGAACGCACCGTCTTCAAGAGAAAGACCTTCCCAGATGTCATCGTCAGCCTTGGTTACAGTCATCGTTGTGCTTTCACCTGCAGGTGTATAGCCAAAGAGAGAAGTGTTCAGGTTCACCATCGGCACGAAAGCGATGTTCTTCTTGAGCTGTTCGTAAGCAGCTGTCTCTGTGGTCACGTCGTTGTCGATCACCACAGCATCAAAGCCACGGAGAATCTCGTCGGTCACATTGGCTGCATCAGAGCCGTCAATGTCTGTATATTCAAAACCTACTGTAGGACGAACGGCGTATGTAATCGTAGCGCCAGGAGTGGTGTTTCCAATCCATGCAATCTTACGATCCTCATCCATGTTGTCGCCCTCGTCTACCTTGATGAAGTAGATGTGTGCACCATTGGTGTTGTAGATAAGCACATCGTAAGTGCCATCCTCGTTAGGTGTATCAGACAAACCTTCCTCGGGCACATACCAAGTCTGCTCCACATACTTTGTAGGAACAGCGATGATATTGCCGTCAATGTCCTTCAGTTTTGTACCCTTAGTGCTGTATTTCCCCTTTGGCACAATGTAAAGTTCATAACCACGTGCTTCTGTACTACTATGAGACTCCACACCCATGGTAATCTTGGCTCCAGCGGCAACATTCGGAATCACGAAATAGTTTTTCTGTTTAGAACCAGTCCAAAGATAAGTGGCACCATTATAACCACCGCCACTGTTGTAGTCTACAGCTATCGCCAATGAACGAGCAGTCGTATTGGTATAAAGCAAGCCTTCAAACTCCGTGATAGGTTGTCCGTCAGCACAGAGCGTTGCGCCCGTTGTGGCATTTCCTTGAGCCTTTACTTCCCAAAAGCATTTGCCATTAACGGCATTAGCTTGATGAGCTTTGTCTCCACTTGACTTTTCAATGTCAGACCATCCACAAGCTGGATTCAGGGCTGCTGCATCAGAGCTGAAGTTTGCCGACAAACCTTTCTGCAGATTGGTGAGTGTCGCTGCACTCCAACTCCTGAAGTCCCATGTTCTACTTTCTGCATTGGCTGTCAGCACCGTGACGAGCAGCAATGCGAGTGTAAAAATTTTCTTCATAATTGAATTGTTTTAATTAATAGATAATTGATAAATAAAATATTGATGTGTAGTAGCCGCCGCATCACCGCGTCGGCTACTACATAGGAATCATGATCAGAGAGGATATTTCACCCAGTTGCCGCCGTTCAAAATCTTAGAACGTACGGTGGCAGCCTTTCCGGATGTCTCATACTTGGGGCACACCTCATCGGCAATGATGCCCAAGTCGTTATAGCGCACAGCCACACGGTTCATCCAAGGATAGGTCTTGCCCTCGCAAGAAAGTTCCAGTTCGCACTCCTTGAGCAACTGGATATCGTTGGCACGCTTGGAAGCTGTGGTCTTGGTGTCTTTGATGGTGCGGGCGGTAAGTCCGGTGAAGCATCCACGCACACCGAGGTCACTGTTGGCTATGGTACCCCACTCTGTGTCCTGTGTCCAGTTGCGGTTGAAGCCAGCCCACTCTTCAGGGTTGGAACCATCGACAATCTCTGTCTGTACATCACCTACGGTACCCGTGTTGAGCACAGCATTGAGGGCACGGAAGCGCTCCAACTGGTTGAGTGCCTCGCTGAGCATCAGGTGATACTGCATGGCACGATAGATATAGATGTAGCAGTCTTGCTCCCATGGGTTAGGACGGGCATCGCTTGAACCGCCGTCCAGACGGAACTTGGCGATATAGCGTGAAGAACCCGACTTGCCGAACATTGCCTTGTAACGGGTGTCAGAATCAGAACCGCCGGGGTTGAACTCCTGGTCGGTGAAGTGTTCCATACCAGCCTCAGAAGGTTTCAGCAGATAACCGTCGGACACGTCGGTATTGAAGTGCTTGATCAGACCGTTGGTCTGTCCTTCCATGTAGTCATAGAGCAGACAGCACACATTCTCTACAGGAGCGGGGTCCTTGGCACGGAAATAGGTGGTATATTTTCCGGGAGTACCATTGTTGGGGAACCAGTATTTCTGAGTCTTGCTATAGCTGTAGCCCTGGTTGTTGGCAGCAGTGTTGAGCGCTGCAAAGATCAGGTCGGCAGCCTTCTGATAGTAGGTGCGGGCAGCCTCGCCACCCACGCCGTTGGCATTGTCGAGATAGGCACCCTTCCACAGGCAAAGCTCTGAATAGATTGCCTCATAGGGAGGAATGAGATAGTTCCACTTACGGAAGTCAGACTTGGCGATATTAGTCACATTGTCTGGGTCGAGCCATGCGATCCAGTCTACGGTGCGGTCGGAAGACACACCGTCGAAACCTGTATCCAACAGGTTGAGACACTTGTCAACAATATCCTTCATCGGGAGCACGTTGGCACGTGCCTTGGCAAGATAGTCTTCCACACTGCCTACAGGTTCGTCGCACCAGGCAGCCTCGCCATAGATTTCACCAATGGTCTTGTAGGTCCAGGCCTTGATGCGAACGGTAGAAGAAATCAGGTTCTGGCACACCTCATCGTCCACCTGCGGCTGCTTGCGGTATTCCTTCACCTTGGCGAGATAGTCGTTGCACGCCAAAATCACCTCATAATAGGGAGCTGGTGTGGCATACGAGTTGTCCTTCAGGTTGTCGGCATAGTCGTAGACATTGATCAGGTCTGTGCTGGCATTGGAGGTAGGCTCCAGCAACTCGGCACGCGTGTCGGTGAGCAGGATTTCCCGGTCGCCCACAGCCTGCATCTTGGTGATGATACCGATGAAGCCGGTATACATCTCGGTGTTCTCCGAGATATAGTCCTTGTCGGCAATCTGGTCATCGGTCTCCGGGCTGAAGAAGTCGGAGCAGGATGTCAGAGAGAGGGAGAGTGCCGCAGCGGCGACTCCCATTCCCCATTTGCATCTATTGAAAATATTGAGTTTCATATTCTTTTCTGTTTATGTTTATGTTAGAACTTCAAGTTTACACCCAATTTCACTGAACGCGGTGCATTCACCTTGCCGTAGTCTACGCCCTGCATCATGGCGTTGTAGTTGTAGGCGAACTCGGGGTCAAGACCGAGATAGTTGGTGAAGGTGAGCAGGTTCTCGCCCGTCACATAGACCGTGGCACCCTGGATGAAGTTCCAGATGGGCTTGTTGTGTGTGTAGCTGAAGGTGACGCTGCGAAGCTTGATGAAGTCTGTCTTCTCGATCCAACGGTCGGAGAAGGCATTGTTGCCGCGCGGGTCGCCCCACTCTGCACGAGGCATATCGGTCACCTGACCTTCCATGCTCCAACGGCGTGTCATAGAGATTGCCTGGTTGGAGAAGTCCTTGCCCGACTCTGTGATGCGGCGCATAGCGTTGTATGCCTTGCCACCCCACTGATAACCGAAGTCGAGGTCGAGCGCGAAGTTCTTGTATTCAAAGCGTGTGAAGAACGAGCCGAACGCCTTAGGAGTGGCAGAGCCAAGCACCACGCGGTCGTTGGCATCAATCTTGCCGTCGCCGTTCTGGTCTACGTAGCGCACGTCGCCAGCCTGATAAGCCACACCCTTTTCGTTCACCAGCGCACACTTGTTGCCGTCGGCATCGGTGTAGGCACTGTTGGCTTCAGCTGTGGTCGAATAAACGCCGTCGGTCTGGTAGCCATAGAAAGAATAGGGGTTCTCGCCCTCACGGGTGATGATGGTCGCATCGTCAGAGAGTGTATAGGTCACGTCGCCCAGGTTCTTCATGTTGCGCACGCGGTTGTGCACAGTGCTGAGGGTTCCACCCAGTGTCCAGGTGAAGTTCTTCAAGGCAACGGGGATGCCCGATACGCGGAGTTCCACGCCATTGGATGCAATCTCGCCGCCATTGCGATAGTAAGTGCTGGTGCCGAGCAAGGCAGTGTTGTTGCCGGCGAGGATCACGTCGGTGGTCTTGCTGCGGTAGTATTCAGCACCGAGCATCAAGCGGTTGTTGAGCAAGGAAGCGTCCAAACCGATGTTCCAAGTGCTGGTCTTTTCTGCCTTGAGGTGGTCGGTGGTAGCCAGACTGGCACGCACGATACCGGCAATGTCGAGGAACGGTGTAGACGTGTAATAGCTGCTGTAGCTCTTGGTGCCGAAGCGGCTGTTGCCCGTGAGCGAGTAGTTGGTGTAGAGGTTCAACTTGTTCACCCAGTCTACACGACGGAGCAATGAGCTGTTCTTCAGCATCACTGCAGCGTCGAAGCCGGGGTATACACGCATGTCGCCAAACTTGCCGCACACGCTTGAAGCACCGTCGTAAGCGGCAGTCACGCCGAGGCGAACGAGGTTGTCATAGGTATAGTCTACCTTGGCATACATGTCCACCCAGTTCCAGTCGTTGTTATAACCGCTGAAGTAGCGCTTGTCTGAAGTAGAGGCACTACCCATAGAGGTCATGTGGTCGTTCTGCGTGTTGCGGCCAAAGGCTGCATCATATTCATAGCTCGACATCAGAACCTGTGCGCCCACCTGGGCTTTGAAGTCGTGCTTGTCGGCAAAGGTCTTGTGGTATGTGCCGTTGACGCCATAGAACCAGTTGACGGTGTAGTTGGTGCCCGAACGTACGGTGTTCTTGGCAATGCCATAGCTGTCGCTCATATACTTGATGGCAGCACCGTCGTCCACACCGGGAACGAACATCTCTTCCTGGTTGTAGTTGTAGTAGAGACCTACCAATGCATTGAAAGAGAGATTCTGGGTAGGGGTGTAGACCAACTGCAACTTGGCATTCAGGTCGTACTGCTTCTGCTTGGCAGTCACCTGGTTGACGATGGCAAGCGGGTTAGACACATACATGTCCTCGTTGTCGATAGCGCCATACTGATAGGTGCTATAGGTAGAGATGAGCTTGCCATAGATGTCGGAACGGTAGGGAGAAAGCAACGGGGTGCGGCGATAGGCAGCCAGCAACGGGTTGATTTCGTAGTTCATGCCCTGCTCCATGTAGTTGCCGGTGAGATAGGCAGTGTTGACAGAAGCCTGGATTTCCACCTTGCGGCTCACAAGCACAGAAGCGTTGATCTGGGCATTGTAGCGGTCGGTGTTGGTTTCGCGGATGGTTCCGTCTGTGCCGGCATAGCCCAGAGAGATGTTATACTTGGCGATAGCGTCACCACCCTCCACGCGGAACAGGAAGTCCTTGGTAGAAGAGTTGTGCATGATCTCGTCCTGCCAGTTGGTGTTGTAGGTATAGAGATCGGCATTGTTGGCGCTGGGGTTCGACAAGAAGGTGAAATCGTTGAAGAACGACTCCTGGTTGTCGTAGTAGGTGAGACCCATATCGGTGAGGTAGCTCTTGTACTGGGTAGAGTTCATCATCGGCAGACGGGCGTTGTTCCAGTTGTAGCCATAGAGGGCATTGAACGAGATGCGGGTGTTCATGTTCTCCTTCGATGCCTGGTCGGTCTCGATGAGGATGACACCGTTGCTTGCCAATGAACCATAGATGGCGGCTGCACCGTCCTTGAGCACGGTGATGTTCTTGATGTCCTGTCCATTGAGTGCCTCGAATACCGAACGGCTCAAGCCGCCGATTACCTGCGACTCGTTCTTGTCGGGCAAGTAGGGCACGCCATTGATGACGAAGAGCGGATTGGTATCACCGATGATGCTCTTGATGCCACGCATCTGGATATTGGCACCCTCACCGGGCATACCGCTCTTGTTGGTTACGCGCACACCGGGAAGATCGCGCATGGCATTCTCCACGCTCTGTGATCCGAGGGCAAAGTCCTTACGAGTCACATTGCTTCTGCCTGACATGGAAGGATCGTTTTCTACCGTTCCGTCGGGGAGCACAGTAGACTCATTGTAGCGTGTGGTCTTGGTGGAAACGAGATGGATGGTGAGGGGCTTGCCCGCATCACTCTTGCTCACATATTCCACCTTATTATAATAGTTGTCGTGGCGGAAGGTGAGACGGGTCTTGTCTCCCTTGATCTCCTTGATGGAGAACTCGCCGTTGGCATCGGTGCGAACCACGGGATGACCGGGCACAGAGATCACTACATCTGCCACAGGCTTGCCGTCGTTGCCTACCACCTTGCCCTTGAATGACTGGGCATGAACGGCGGTGGAAACCGAGAATGCAAGGCCGATGAGGAGCGAACTCCTCATACAGCCGTTGGTATATTTCGATATTTTACTTTTCATCGTATTGTCTTTCATTTCGTGAAACTTGCATTAGTAGTTGTCTGCGGCAGGGCGCAAGCACCAGTGGTTGAAGGTCATCGTGGTCGTACCAGCCCAAGAAGCACATTCGATCTTGAACTTCACCTGTACGGGTGAACCGTCTCCCTTCACATCGGGTATCACTACATCGTCCATAATCTTTCCACCGTCGGTGTCATAGTTGGCAGCCTTCTTGTTGGAAGAAAGGTTGTCTGACTTCGGATCATAACCTTCAGGATAGTTGCTCGGGTTACGGTCGTAGTGGAAGGTGGTGGCAGAACCCAAGGTAATCACGCTGGAGGTAGCCACAGCCTGACCGTTCACATAAACCGTGATCTTGATGTCCTGGTTCTGGTTCTGCTTGGAACCGAAGTACAAGGTGTATTTGCCTGGCGGAATGAGGAACGGAGAAACCTTGTTGTCTTCCAAATCAAGGTCGCCTCTCTTCTTGCTGTTCTTCACCATCCATGCACGTGAAGGATAGTCACCGTTGGTGCCCTGCTGCCACAGATAGTTGCGCTTGCAAGGTGTGAAGTCGAGTGACCAACCGTCTGCAGGGCTGTCGCCTACTGCCATCTCGAGAGAGCGGTCTTCAACGAGCGGCCACACACCCGAAAGGGCTGTCCAAGCCTCTACGCCTACCTTGGTCTGCTTATAGAGACCGTTGAACATCTGGAAGTATTCTTCCTTCTGGGCGGCATCGCAAAGGTCATAGATCCAGAACTCTTCCTTCAGACGCCAGATGAGCACATTGTTAGGAATGTGGAGCTTCTTCACCTTGTATGCCACACCATTGGAAAGCTCGATCGGCTCTGGGTCGATTTCCTGTACGGAGGTCTTCCAAGACTTGCTGAACACACTGGTCAACATGTTGTCGGGGTCGGTGTTCTGAAGTTCGAGAGCGGTGTACTTCTTGTTGTAGAACGAAGCGTCCATCACCCAATGGCGCATGGTGTATTCAAAGTCGTTCTGACGCTCCATATTCCAGCTGTCCCAAAGACCCCACTTCTGCAAGCGAGCCTTGGCATCGGCAATGGCTGCTTCAATCACGTCGTTGCTGGAGACGAGCAAGGTAGCGGTGAGCGACTCTGAGTTGAGGTCGATGTCCTTCTCCAGGAAGTGGGTGTTCTTGTAGATCCACACGGTGTCGTAAACCGTATTACCTTCGCTGTTCACACCGATTGCCTTACTGTTCGCCTTGTCGAATTCCTTGCCGCCGCTTGCCTGTACGGTGTCGCGGAGGATCGAATAGTTGTCGTCAAGACTGGAGATATAGTCGTTGATGGACTTCGGTGTGCTGATCAGTGAAGACAACACATAGATATAGCCCGAATTGGTCTTCACCACTTTCTTCACAGAAGAAGTGCCGAACATGATGTGACCGGCAATCTTACCCTCGTCGCGGGCAGCATCGTCAAGGTCTACATCGACATACTTGCCATGCCACATGAGCAGACGCATATCGTTATTGTCTGTCTTGAGGTTGGCGGGCGACACGGCAGCGTCACTTACGTGTGCCTTGACCGTAGTCTCAATGTCTGACTCAGTGCCTTCCGGTGCCACATAGTCGTCATTGTCTGCCACCAGCATGGTGCTCAGCTGGTTCTTCTGCTCCAACTGCGTATAGATACCATGGCTCTTGAAAAGTTCGTTCATGGATGAGAACTCGGCATGTGAGGCGAGATAAGCCTCACTGCTCTCGTTCACAACCTCCAGTTCGTCGGAGTTGATCTCCGAGCCGCGCTTGTAGTAGTCCTTGTCTTCCAGCTCAGAACAAGCCGAGAAGAGCACTACTGCCGCAGCAGCCAGCGAACCGAATATTCTGTTGTATTTCATACGTCTTGATTGTATTTATGGTTTATGTTGCATTAATCCTCAATCGGTTCAAAGGTGATGGTGTCGAACTGAAGCGAGAAGTTCTTGTTGCTGGAAGCGGCACCGTCCTTCACCTTGAATGAGAAGGTGTGGGAAGAAGTGCTGTCGAACTCGATCTCGTCGTAGAGCACCGTGGTGTAGACACCGGGGAGAGGAATCTTGGAAGAGCTTGTCACCTGTGTGTAAGGAGCAACGAAGGTCTTGTTGCCACCGTCGAAAGTCACCTCAAGTGTTCCGCCGGAACCGTCAGACTTGGTACGCATGAAGTTGTGTGTGGTGGTATATACCACATCGAGCTTCACTCTGTACTTACCGCGCACGATGGTCGGGGTCTTCATGGTTGCCGTACCGGTGTTGCCGAGGTTGAACACCACACAGTCGTTGTTGTTTGCCTGGTGTGCGCCATAGGATACTGCCAATGCGGTTGCCTCTGTAACGGTATAGTAGGTGATGATACCGAAGTTGTTGTTGGCGCTTTCTGTTTCCGTATGCTGGATGCAAGAAGCACTGGAGATAGAGGTCTTCACCTGCTTCTTCGGATATTCCTCTGGCTGATACTCGCCGCCAGTTTCTTCGACAATCGTCTTGATTTCGCTGTCGTCAGCAAGATCCCAAACCACCAGCTGCTGAGCAGGTTCCCAAACGGGCATCCAGTTGTCCACCTGATGCAGGTAGCCGTTGAGTGCAAGCACATTGCTACCATCCTCTACGAAGTGAGTAGGAGTTTCGCTGGCAGGGTTGATGACGTAGCGGTCAGACACATTCTCTGTGGTCGTGTCGGTAGAGAGGGTGAACACGAGGTTCTGTGCACCGGTAGACCACAGGCGGGATGTGCTTATTCCCTGCACGGCACCGAGAGCAGCCACTGTGTTCTTGCTCTGGATGATGTGGTAGCCCACATAGGCACGGAGCAGTGAGTCGGCAGAGATGCCCTGTTCGGTGTTCTGAGCCTCCAGCTTCTGCTTCAACTGGTCAACAGAAGAGATGCCTGCAGACTGGAAGGTGGCATTGGTCACACCAAGCACGCTGAAGTTGCGGTTGATGACCGACTGCTTGCCCTCGTCTGTCAACAAGGTATCAGAGATGGTGTTAAGCATCTTGTCCCAGTTGGCTTCCTTCACAGCCTGGAGGAAGATGCTGTAGTTCTGGTCTTTGTTCAAGCGGTCGTACACGGTCTCTACCAACGGAGTCAGTGCACTGGAGAGCACATAGATCTTACCATTGGATGCAGAGACACCCATCTCGACCACCTGTGCTGTGCTGTTGCTGTTGGCAAGCGTAGCCTCACCGGTATGAACAGTGTCTACCTTCACGGTGATCTTGTCACGGGTGAGGTTGGTGATGCTGGTCTTGGTGATGAAGTTCTCTGGGAGGATGGAGTCGGTCACGGCGTGATAGAGCACAAAGCTACGTGCATATTCCTCACCCATGTCGGTCACCTTGCTGCCCAGTGCTGCCTCATACTTTGCCATTGCCTCGTCTGTGGGGGCAAAGACGGTATAGCTCACACCGTCGGAACTCTGGTTGAAGCCATTGTAAAGTCCGGCAGTCCGCATAACGTTGACAAACTCGTTGAAGCGTCCGTCGCTGGCGAGCACATCGGAAAGCGGAGAAGACTCATCCGACTTGTAGGTAGTGCCCTTGGCGGGGTCTTTCCCAATATCGAATACATCCATGTCGCACGATGTCATCGTGAAGAGGAGCATCAGTGCTGAACATATATAAAATATCTTTTTCATAATATTATCCTCTATTATTTGCTGTAATATGGGTTCTGAACAAGAAGCTGGTTGTTCTCCAACTCTTTTTCATACAATGGCATATACCATGCATAGTCGTTGGTGAGCGTAGACTTGATCCAGTCGGCATTGGTGGTCTGGTTGGCAGTGGCGATGGTGTCGATCACCTTGCTCTTGTACTTCTGACCGCCGACACGTGCGAGCCACAACAGGTCGTACCAACGCTTGCCCTCGCCTACAAACTCCAGTTCCTTCTGCTCAAGGATCTCGTCGAGAGCGGTTTCTTCCGAATAGGACTGCATCTCGGTTTCAGAGAGGGTAGAAAGTCCAGCACGCTCACGGATCATGTTGTCGAGTTCAAGTGCTGTGGAGATGTTGCCCTTCATGGCTTCTGCCTGTGCCTTCATCAGGATGATTTCAGCCACACGGTAGAGAATGAAGTTGGCATCCTGGTTGGTAGAGGTACGCAGACCGCCTTCCACGTCAGCCACATCGTTGCCGCGATACTTCCAAAGGATATAGTTGCCGTTGGAGATTGCATAAGTGGCAAGGTTCATACGACCGGTACGCTCGGCACCTGCCGTGTTTAATTCTGCATTGGCATTCTCGATGACCATCTTCGACAGAAGGGTATTCGTGAAGTTCAACGTTCCTGTGCCTGAAGAGGGGAACAGACCATTGAAGTTGTTGCTCTTCTGCTCTGTGGTGTAATCCCAGTTAAGCTCAAAGATGCTCTCGTTGGAATTGCCCGGATAGAACATGGTGTACCAGTCTTCGGTGCGGCTGAGGAACTTAGGATAGAAAGCCTCACCGCTCTGGTCGGCATTGAGGATATAGTCGCAATACTTGATGCAACCGTCATAGTCCTCACTCCAGAGGCAAGCGTCTGCCATCACAGCATAGAGCGCCCACTTGGTGGCACGGCCCTTGGTCTCCCAGTCGTTCTCGTAAGTAGACTTGGCAGCATTGGTAGCCAAAGCCGTCTCTGCGTCTTTCTTAATCTGGGCGATGATTTCAGCCTCGGTAGACTTGGCGATATTGAAATCCTGTGAGTCGTCTACGTAAGGTTCTGTTACCAAAGGCACTTCCTTGAAGTTCTTGACCAGGACCAAATAACAGTAAGCACGGATGAAATATGCCTCACAGAGGTGTGCCTTCATCTGGGCATCGGCATAGGTCTCATCCTCTGCCTGCACGCCAGCGGCATACTTGATGACAGAGTTGGCGATAGAGATGGCCTGATACAACTTCTGGTAGTTGCAGATGTCTGCGGATGAAGTCAGCGTGAAGTCCTGCAGTTTGGCATAAGCCGTTACCGTAGAATACATGGCATCACCGCGAAGTTCGCCCCACTCAATCAGTGTGGGCACAGCCTCACGCAAGCGATAGTAGCCGGAATTGACCACAGCTTCCACCTCTTCCTTCGACTTCCAGTATTCCGTGGAAATCTGCTCGTTCTTGGGTTTCACGTCCAGCCAGTCGCTGCAAGAAGTTGTCATGGACAACGTTGCCGCAGCAAAAAGTATGGTATATATAGTCTTTTTCATTGTTTATACGCTTAAAAGTTTACACTGAGACCGAACACATAGCGCTTCGAGATAGGTGTCGTGAAGCTGTCCTGCACCAACTTGGTAGCGGTAGGCATACCCACCTCAGGCTCCTGGCCGGTATAGCTCGTGAATGTGAACAGGTCGTAGCCTGTAGCGAAGAGCTTGCAACTCGTGATGCCCCATCCCAACTTGGTGAGGAACTTCTTGGGCACATTGTAGTTGAGGGTCAAAGTCTTCAGACGCACATAGGTAGCGTCCTCCACGAAGCGGTCGGAACCGAGATAGTTGTAACCCATGCCATAGAGTGCACGTGGGATATCGGTCACGTCGCCTTCTGAACGCCAGCGGTGAAGCACGGCAGTAGACTGGTTGCCCTTGCCATACATGCTCTCCAGGTTCATACGGGCAGCATTGATCACCTTCTGACCCAGACGGCCATAGATGACAGCTGTCAGCGTGAGGTCTTTCCACTTCAGGTTCAGGTTGCCACCGAAGATGAGTTTCGGGTTAGCATTGCCGAGGTAGACAATATCCTTCTCGTTGATGACACCATCGTGGTTCACATCCTCGTACTTGGCATCACCGGGGTAAACGAGCGTAGTACCGTTGCGCATGGTGATGGCCTTGCCGTTGACATCATACATCACGTTGCCGTCAGCATCCTTGGCATAAGTCTCGGCTGTGTTCTGGTAAACGCCCTTGTAGCGGTAGCCATAGAAGGCACCGATAGGCTGTCCCTCGACGATGCGGAGTGCATACTTGCCGTTGCCGAAGGTGTAGTTCTCCTGAACATAGGTAGAAGGAAGTTTCTCCACCTTATTTATATTACGCGAGGCATTGGCACCGATGCGCAATGACCAAGGTCCTTTCTTGAAGACATCATAGTCGAAGCGAACCTCGAAACCCTTGTTGCTCAACTCACCGGAGTTGATCCAAGCGATCTTCTCATAACCTGTGGTATAAGGGATGGCAGTGTTCTTGAGGAGCAAGTCGGAAGTCAGCTTATCGTAGTAGTCGAAGGTGATGTTCAACTTGTTGAACAGACGGAGGTCAAGACCAAGGTCCCACTCACGGGTGGTCTCCCACTTCAGGTTGTTGAGCTGCATACGAGAGGGATAGATGGCGGCATTGCCCATGTAGTTTCCGAGTGAGCTGTAGGCGCCATAGTAGGCAGAAGTACCTGAAGGCGACTTACCTGCCCAACCCAAGCTGGCACGAACCTTAGCCTCGTTGACCACCTTGAGGAATTTCTCAGACCAGAAGTGCTCCTTGTCTACGTTCCATGCGAAACCGAATGCAGGATAAGAACCGAAACGGTTGTTGGAACCCATGGCAGAGTTACCCTCGTAGTTGATGGTACCCTTGAGCACATAACGGTTGTCGTAGCTATACACAGCCTGACCGATGAATGAGATCGAGCGAGACTCGGAAGAACCAGAAGAGGTGCTGGCTACGGCGCTGCCGATAACGGGGTCGGAAAGACTGGCGGAAGCGTTGCCGTAGGTTATATTAGACGTGCTGGTGCTCTGAGCCTGCTTGGTACGTGCCACCAAGGTGGCAGTGAGTCCGTGCACCTTGGCGAAGGTGTTGCTATAGAGGAGCTTTGCCTCCGACTGCAGTGAGTAGCTGTCGGAAGTGGCGTCTGTGGCACGGTTGGCATAGGTGCTGTTCCAGAGCACACCCGTAGCTGCCTGTGGCAAGAACTTGTTGTTCTTGTTGGTCTTCATGTTCAAAGAAACCCAACCGTTGAAGCGGAGGTGGAAGGGGAAGTCGTATTCCAAGGTGATGGTCATCTTCTCCTCACGGCTGTTCGTCTTGTTGTAGCCGAGCTTGGCCATTGCCACGGGGTTATAGTTGTAACCCTTGCTGCTGCTTTCATAGTAGTCGCCTTCATAGTCTGAGTTCAGAGAGAAGTATTGGTCGGTGGCAAGACCCGTAGCGTCGTCAATCCAATAGGGCGACTTGTTAGGCATTGCCGACTGAGCCGTTGAGCGGACATTCTCCACCACGTTGGCATCCTTCTTGGTGTTGGTGAAAGAGAAGTCGGTATGCACGCGCAAACGGTCGGAGAAGTTGTAGGTCACTTTCAACTGTGTAGACAGACGGTTCATGCCGGTGCCTACCGTTGTACCTTTTTCATCATAGTAGCCCAACATCAAGCGATAGCGGGCCTTCTCGCCACCTCCCGACATAGAGAAGTTGTTATCGGTCACCCATGCGTTCTGCTTCACCTGTTCGAGCCAGTCCGTATTCTGGTTGTACTCGTCATAGTATTTGTAGTTCGGGTTGTAGTTGATCGGGGCTGCATTGAACAGCATGTTCATTTCAGTAGATGCGCTCTGCACACCCTTGGCATTGGCAGCGTTCCAGAGAGCGTCCTGCATCATGGCAGTGTACTGACGGCCGTCGAGCAAAGGAATGGAAGAAGGCTCCTGCTTGATGGTCCACTTGGTTGAGAAGTTGAACTGGGTCTTACCCATCGCACCTCTCTTGGTGTTGATGAGGAGCACACCATTAGAACCTTTCGAACCGTAGATGGCTGTTGCAGCAGCATCCTTAAGCACGTCGATGCTCTCGATATTGGCAGGTGCGATGTTCAACAAGGCACCGAAGTCTTCAGAGTTGGCAGTGGCGAAGTCGAAGTCGTCACCGATTTCTGTATCATAAGGCACACCATCGACCACAATCAACGGGTTGGCATCACCATTGAGGGTGTTGGCACCACGGATCTGCATGGTGTTCTTGGCACCCGGGTCACCACCCATCGTGATATCGAGACCGGAGATCTGTCCCTGCAAAGCCTCTTCAATAGAACCTACAGGAGAAGACTCCACGATGGCATCCATCTTCAGAGACTGCACAGAACTGGTCTGCTCCAGTTTGGAGATACCCATGTTGTCGCGACGGCTACCCGTCACCACCACTTCATCGAGTGATGTCTTGGAGTCGTCAGACAGGGTAAAGTCGAGTTTGGTCTGACCTGTGTATTTCACCTTCTGGGTCTTCATACCGATGTATGACACCTGGATGGTGACATTCTTCACATTCTCGGGCACCGTCAAGCTATAGTTACCGTCGATGTCGGTCGTGGTACCCTTGATGTTACGGTTTTGGGAATTCACCAAAACCACGTTGGCACCGATGATGGGTTCCTTCAGGTCCGCGTCGATCACGGTACCCGTCACCACCTGCTGTGCCGCTGCCGTGACCGCACAGGCCACAAGCAGAAGGATCATGAGAGCGAGCCTCTTCACCTTATTATATATATATACGTTGTTGTTCATAGCGATTGTTATTTCAGGATTCCGTCAATGAAGTGCATACATCCGTCGGCGAAAGCGAACGGGAAGTAGGAATACTTGGCACTCACGGGAACAGTCTCATTCGAGCCAACGAGTTTCACGCTGAGTGAGCTGCCATTGTCCATGATGTTGATCTTGGTGGTGAGGTTCTTGGTGATGAACTCGCCCTTGCAAGCAGAACCTACAAACGGATAGTCCGTGATCTGGTTCTCCTCGTTGCTCACGAAGTAGTTTTGCAGCCAAGCCTGAAGCTGTGTCTTCTGTGTGGCGCTCAACTTTCCTGTTGACTTGTAATTGCCATTGGCATCAAAGAGAGGTGATGCACCGGCAATGGAGTTATTGTCTGCCTTCATGGCATTCTTGATTGCCTCGTTGGTAGGAACGAACACGAGCAGACGGCGTGACACGCCAGACTCGTCGGTCGGGAATGTGATGGTCGTACCAGACACGAAACCTGCCTTGTTCAGCAACTGTGCAAAGAGATAATACTCGTAGTTGGCGTCGTTGCAGACCGCCAGTGCATGGAGAAGTCCGTCGCCTTCCACCTCTTTAAATACAGAAGTGGCATCGTAGGAATATGCCTTACCGTTGCTCCAAGCTGCGCCATCGTTCGTCAGTTCGTGGAATGCCACGAAAGGATCACCCGAGTAAGCGGGGTTCAACTGTTGGTTGAAGAGGGCATTGGTAGTAATCTTGCCGTCCTTCACAAACCAGTAGTTGAATGAAGAATAGGTGGGAACAACCTGCAGACCTGAAGTATTCAAGGAAGTGACATTGTCAGAGATATGGATATTCACCAACGGTGTCATGTGGCTGGCGCTCATCGTGCCGTACACACCATCCACGTCGCTGAATTCCTGAAGCACCTTTCCGTCTACCGTGGTGTAAAGACGCATGGAGGGTTCTGCTGCCAAATACTGTTCGTTGGAAGGTATCAAAGCCACATACTCGGCATTGTCGGCAGCCAAAGAGGATGTCAGGCTGGAGCCGTCGAGCGTGTAGAGGAAGCAACCGTACTTGGAGTCGCGGAATGCCGGAGCAACGACAGAGGAGAAGATGGCAGGAGCCGTCATCTTGTCCATACCGTAAAGGATACCGTTCTCGCAAATCTTTCTGCGGCTCTGTGCGATATCATCCGGGTTGAGGTTCACTGTTGTGCCATAAGAAGTCTTCACCGTTCCCTTCTTGATTTCAGTAGGGAACACTGGTCTATTGGAATTGGCAAACATCTGCTTGACGAAATATTGCTTGATCAACGGATCAAGTTCGTCAAGGTTAGGATATCCGCTCTCTGCCGTCCAGAAGGTCTTGAAGAAGTCGTTGAGTGCAGCATTGGTCGGTGCAAAGATGGTATAACCGTTAGACTCGAGCAATGCCGTCATGGTGTAGGCATATCCGTTGAGACTTCCCGTAGTCCATTCCATCGCAATATTGGGCAGTGGATCATGCTTACGTACATAAGCGGTATAGCCCAATGAGGTATTGGTCTCAGAGAGTGCCTCGCTGTAGGTCATATAGGAATCATACAGATTGAAGAATTCGGAGTAGTCCGCATTGTTCTTCAACTCGTCATAAATGGTATTGACCGGTTCGATGACGCGGTCTACATGATAGAGGTAACCGTTGTCTGTAATCACGTTGCCTTCATCATTGACAGCTGCATTGGCGATGTTGAAGCCGTCGCCGGAATGTGAGTTGCCGTACCATGTGGTGTTGGGGTAGAAATAGTTGTAGTCTGCCGCAGCATCTGTGATGTTCTTTGTCTCGAAGAACTTGGTGGAGAACACCGGCAGATAGCGCTCATAGTGATACAGCTTAACGTCCTGCTGTACACCGTCGACCATGGTGTTCACGGTCTCCTCGGCATCCTGGCTGTGCGTGCGGTGCTTGTAATACAGACCGGCAGAAACTGCCTTGTCCTCTTCTGTAGCTGCATCGCCATCGGTAGGACGGAAGTTAACCATCTTGTCCCAGTCGTATGCAAAATACATCAAGTGCATACCGATCAGGCTCTTCACATACTGAGGATCTTTCTGATACAGCTCGTCAATAGAGCTGCATCCCTTCTCACTGAGGAAGGTGCTGAAAGCCTCGTCGTTGGGTGCGGCTACGGTGAGGATACTCTTACCGCTCACGATACCGCTGTTGCCCGTGAGGTCAATGCCCCGCAGGAAGGTGGTGTAGTTTCCTTCCTTCTGCAACACTTCATAGGCATTACCCTTCAGCCAACTGGGCACCTTGTAGTGTTCGTCGTCCGCCAGATTGTCGGAGCACGAAACCGCCACAAGAGCCGTAGCAAGAGCTGCCACGAAATTTCGACAATAAATTTTCATTTTCCTATTTAGTTTTGATTTTGTTAAGCTATTAATGTTAAAATACTAATTGTATTCGATTGCTTGTTTGCAACAGTTCACGAAGTAGGTTCCAATGTTGTCGGTTTAATGCCACAAAGTTACTTATACAAGGTATAAAAGGATTATCCAAATCATACGCAAGCATATAATTTCGTACATATCTTATGTATTATTATGTTCTATTCACACCTTCTGTATTAGGCTCGCAATTTTATAAACCTTTAAGGCACAGATGGTTAATTTTAATTATCGCAAGATAACGAATAATATAACCATATATTTGTATGCAGCAGCACCGTTAGCCAAGCAAACGGCGGCTAAGATAGCGCACAGGATACCACACGGCAAGCCAACTGACCGCCACTACCGTGACGAATATCACTGCCACATCCGTATAATGCACGCTCACGGGATAGGCATCGACCACGAACGATCCGGCACTGTCGCCAAGCGCCACAAGACCATATTCCTGCTGAAGCCAACAGAGCAACAAGCCCATACCGATGCCCAAGACAGCTCCTATCACAGATATCATCCGTCCTTCGAATAGGAAGATGCGCGTAATCTGTCGGTCGGATGCGCCAAGGTTGCGGAGCGTCACCACATCGTTACGCTTGTCGATGATGAGCATCGAGAGCGAGCCGATGATGTTGAAGCACGCCACGACCAAGATGAACGTAAGGAAGATGTAGGCGATAAACTTCTCGATATTCATGATGTTGTAGGTCTCCGCCTGTTGTTCATAGCGGTCTTTCACCACATATCTCGTGCCGCAAATCTGCTGCATCTCCTTCTTCACTGCCTCCAGATCACTGCCGGGTTTGAGCCGCAGTTCGAGCGAAGTGAGTTCACCCTGCCTATGAAACAGCCTCCGGGCAAAAGAGATGGGAGCCACAATATACCCCTTGTCATACTTGGCTTGCTTCACCTGGAACACCACACCGGGAGAAAGCAAGGAGTCGACGACAAAGCCACTCGTGGGATCACTCATATCGAGCTGCCCCTCACGCCGCGGTGCAAATATCTTCAAGTAGCCGTCCCAGTGTGCCCCCGTACCCAGTATCTGGGCAAGCCGGATGCCGATGACTCCGAAGTCGAGGTCGGCAGCATGCAGGTCGAAAGCACCGTCGCCCAGCAAGATCGAATTGATATGCGTGAGCTGGTCGAAGTTGTCATCCACGCCCTTGATGGTCACCATCGCCTGCTTGTCGCCATAGATGGCGAGTGCCTGGTCCTCCACACAGTCGGTAGCCACGTCCACCTGCGGCATCTTCCGTATACGGGTGAGCACAGGATCATCGGCAGCATCTGCCTTGCCTTGTGCGGGCACCACCTCAAGTTGCGGGTCGAATTGGGTGAAGAACGAAGCCACCAAGTCCTGGAAACCATTAAACACGCTCAGCACGATGACCAGAGCCATGGTGGCAACGGCAATACCCATCATCGAGATGAAGCTGATGATGTTGATGGCATGCGTGCTCTTCTTGGAGAACAGGTAGCGACGGGATACAAAAAGGGGGAAATTCATTTCTTCAACAGTTCGTCGATATGTTCGATATAGTCGAGAGAATCATCGATAAAGAACCGCAACTCAGGGATGATGCGCAACTGGTTGCGCACTCTCGTGCCCAAATCATAACGGATAGACTTCTCGTTGGCATTGATGTTCTTCAGCATTTCCTCTCCTTTCTCTGAAGGGAACACGCTGAGGTATGCTGTACAGATGCTCAAATCGGGACTGATTTTCACACGCGTCACCGAGACCATCATGCCATGCATGGCACGTGTCTGGCTTTGGAAAATCAGGCTAAGTTCTTTCTGGAGAAGTCGGGATATACGGTTCTGTCTTGTTTCTTGCATGGTTCTTATATATAATAATGTATTGCAAAGGTAGTGCAATTCGGAGACAATGCCAAACAAAACCGAGTTTTTCTCCTTTCCTTGGGCTGTGTTCGAGATAATTGATAACTTTGCAGACACTAAGACATACCGAACCATGAACACCACCCGCACCATTTCTCCATTCGCCCACCCACTCTACGTGATGCTCAAGCCTGCCGGCGCCGCCTGCAACCTGCACTGCGACTATTGTTACTACCTCGAAAAGAACGGCTTGTACAACCACGGCGAGCGACAGAACATGGACGACCAGACCCTGGAACTGTTCACCAAGACCTATATTGAAGCCCAAATACAGCAAGACATCCTCTTCACCTGGCATGGCGGCGAACCGCTCTTGCGCCCCATCGCGTTCTACCAAAAGGCGCTGCAACTGCAACAGAAGTATGCCGGAAGCCATCACATCGACAACTGCATACAAACCAACGGCACGCTCCTCAACGAGGAATGGTGCCAGTTCTTCCACGACAACGGCTTCCTTGTGGGCGTCTCCATCGACGGCACCATGCCCATGCACGACCTCTACCGCAAGGACAACAACGGCAAGGGCACATTCGAGCGGGTGATGGAAGGCATCCGTCTGCTCAACCAATACGACGTGATGTGGAACGCCATGGCTGTGGTGAACAGCTACAATGCGGAGCACCCTGTGGAATTCTACCGCTTCTTCAAATCCATCGGTTGCCACTATCTCCAGTTCACGCCCATCGTAGAACGCACCGTGAACGGACGACTCGCCAACATACACGACAATCCTGCCGACTGTACGCTCACAAGTCTGTCGGTCACGCCCGAAGCATGGGGCAACTTCACCTGCGCCGTCTTCGATGAATGGCGCAAGCACGATATCGGGGAGTATTTCGTGCAACTGTTCGATGCCACGCTCGCCAACTGGTGTGGTGTGGAGCCCGGAGTATGCTCGCTGTCACGCTTCTGCGGCAACGCACTTGCCATGGAGCGAAACGGCGACATCTATTCATGCGACCACTTCGTATTTCCCGACTACAAGTTGGGCAACATCCACGAGACACCGCTTGCCGGCATGGGGTTCAGCGAACGCCAGAACGCCTTCCGGCGCATGAAGACCACCCTACCCCAACAGTGCCGTTCGTGCAGCTGGCGCTTCGCCTGCAACGGAGAATGTCCCAAGAACCGCTTTGCGAAGACTGCTGACGGAGAGGCGGGACTCAACTACCTGTGCCGTGGCTACCGCCAGTTCTTCTCCCACGTCGCCCCCTACATGGAACAGATGAAGCAAGCCATCGCTGCCGGAGGGTCGGCTGCCGACATCATGAACCCATGACAAGAACGGACGGAAAGGAAGACAAAGAACACTGGGCGTACGAAATATCACAGACAGAAGCCGCCTTATCTCTCAAAAAATTAGTACTTTTGCATCCAGAACAATAATACAAGACTATAAATGGAACAGAAAAAATTCAAACGCACCACCGTCACGGCAGCCCTCCCCTATGCCAACGGTGGCGTTCACATCGGTCACTTGGCTGGCGTATATGTGCCTGCCGACATCTATGTGCGCTATCTCCGTCTGAAGAAGCAGGAAGTTGTCTTCATCGGCGGCTCCGACGAGCACGGCGTGCCCATCACGCTGCGTGCCAAGAAAGAGGGATGCACACCACAAGACATCGTAGACCGCTACCACAACATGATAAAGAAGAGTTTCGAAGAGTTCGGCATCAGCTTCGACATCTATAGCCGCACCACTTCCGAAACCCACAACCAGTTTGCCTCCGACTTCTTCAAGAAACTCTATGAGGATGGCAAACTCATCGAGAAGACCAGCAAGCAGTATTACGACGAAGAGGCACACCAGTTCCTCGCCGACCGCTACATCATGGGCGAATGTCCTCACTGCCACAACCCGCATGCCTATGGTGACCAGTGCGAGAAGTGCGGACAAGACCTCGACCCCACCGAGCTGATCAACCCGCACAGCACCATCAGCGGTTCGCAGCCTGTGCTCAAAGAGACCAAGAACTGGTATCTGCCCCTGAACGACTATCAGAACTGGCTGAAGGAGTGGATCCTGGAGAACCACAAGGAATGGCGTCCCAATGTGTACGGACAGTGCAAGAGCTGGCTCGACATGGACTTGCAGCCCCGCGCCATGACTCGCGACCTCGACTGGGGTATCCCTGTACCTGTGGCTGGAGCTGACGGCAAGGTGCTCTATGTATGGTTTGATGCTCCTATCGGCTACATCTCCAACACCAAGGAACTGCTCCCCGACTCTTGGGAGAAATGGTGGAAAGACCCTGAGACACGTCTGGTGCACTTCATCGGCAAGGACAACATCGTGTTCCACTGCATCGTCTTCCCAACCATGCTCAAGGCACACGGCGGCTACATTCTACCCGACAACGTGCCTGCCAACGAGTTCCTCAACCTTGAGAACGACAAGATTTCCACCTCACGCAACTGGGCTGTATGGCTACACGAGTATCTCGTCGACTTCCCTGGCAAGCAGGACGTGCTGCGCTACGTGCTCACCGCCAATGCGCCCGAGACCAAGGACAACAACTTCACCTGGAAAGATTTCCAAGATCGCAACAACAATGAATTGGTAGCTGTCTACGGCAACTTCGTAAACCGTGCACTCCAGCTCACCAAGAAATACTGGAATGGCGTAGTGCCTGCCTGCGGCGAACTGCAAGACGTAGACCGCCAGGCTCTTGAGGAATTCAAGGACGTGAAGAAGAAGGTGGAAGACCTGCTCGACATCTTCAAGTTCCGCGACGCCCAGAAAGAGGCGATGAACCTGGCACGTATCGGCAACAAATATATCACGGAATGTGAGCCATGGAAGGTTTGGAAGACCGACCCGAAGCGTGTGGAGACCATCCTGAACATCTCGCTCCAGTTGGTTGCCAACCTCGCCATTGCCTTCGAACCATTCCTGCCGTTCAGCAGCGACAAGCTCCGCAAGATGCTGAACATCGACAACTTCGACTGGAACCAGCTCGGCGCCACCGACTTGCTCAAGCCCGGACACCAGCTTGCCGAACCAGCCCTGCTCTTCGAGAAGATTGAGGACGATGCCATCGAGGCACAGCTCAAGAAGCTGGAAGACACGAAGAAGGCCAATGAGGCTGCCAGCTACAAGGCTGAGCCTGTAAAGCAGACCTGCAGCTTCGAGGATTTCGAGAAACTGGATATCCGCGTGGGACACATCAAGGACTGCCAGAAGGTGAAGAAGTCGAAGAAGCTCCTGCAGTTCACCATCGATGACGGCAGTGGCACAGACCGCACCATCCTCAGTGGTATTGCTGCCTACTATGAGCCGGAGCAACTGATCGGCAAGGATGTATTGTTCGTTGCCAACTTTGCGCCTCGCAAGATGATGGGCATTGAGAGCCAGGGAATGATCCTCTCCGCCGTCAACTTCGACGGTTCGCTCAACGTTACCTCCGTGCTGGGCAACGTAAAGCCCGGCAGCCAAGTAGGATAAAGCACAACAAATCATACGATTGTCAAAAGGGAGAATTGCAGAAATTCTCCCTTTTCTTTTGTCCTCAGCACTGTTTTGAGTGAAACCATATCGCACTCAAAACACATTTGACATAAAACAAGAACCGCATCGTTCCCCTTGCGGAAAATGATGCGGTTCTTGTCTGCATTTTAATGCCTCTCAAATTTTCTGACATTACTGTCTAAATTCTTTCTCCTTTCAATCGACTTGAAGTCAAAGCCTCACGGCTTTGTCTTCTGTCAATCATCTGTTATCCTTATCCAATCTTCTTCTTACCTTAGCGAACTACCTATTTACGTTATCCAACGTTTTGTTATCCTTACTTCGCTACAATCTTTCTTTGTTACCTTTACTTAACCAATCCTATCAAAACAAATCTTTTACCTAAAACCAATAACCTAAAACAATCAATCTTAATAATTAAACCAATAACCTAATCAATCTTTATTACCTAAACTAAAACCTAAACGTTTGTCTTATTGACGATGCAAAGGTATGAAGTTTACAGATACGCCGCAATAAATTGATGCTTGAAAACTTCAAAAAAGCCCTTATTCTTGATATAAATCAACGATTGTGTGCGCACACACATCATTAAAACACTTATTTGACCCATTGGCGGCATTAATTTAGTGCACACCTAATTCTGCCGATGGGTTCTTAAGTTGTTTTCACTGCTTACACCCAACCTTGTTCGTGTCAGCAACAGGCTCTGATGATGTAAGAGTATCACCATACGGATGTGTTGGCAGTTGTCGTGAAGATGGTTGACAATTGCCGTGAAGGTGGATGACAATTGCCGTGAAGGTGGATGGCAGTTGCCGTGAAGGTGGTTGGCAGTTGCCGTGAAGGTGGTTGGCAGTTGACAAACGCCCTAATATGATGACTTCCTACATCAAGAGGGCGAAGTAATCACATTCTTGAGGTTGTCCTTTTGACTATAGTTCGGGATAAGCGGGAAGATCCTTATGCGCAAAGGTCGACGCGAGGACGCGTCGACTACTACACTGTGCTTGTTGTAGGGTATATAAGCGCTTGACGCATGCTATATCTACGCTTGGCGTAGTAGGTGCGGCGTCCCCGCCGCATCCCCTGGGCGTGTTCGAAATGCTTGACTGGAATGCTTGTCACGCCATTCGTATGCGCAAAGGTCGACACCCTCTAAGCGACCCCACACCGCATAAAAAAAATATGTGTGGAACCGAACAATCGGCTCCACACATATCATATAATAAGGTGTAACGAATTACTTCTTATACTTGTCAAGACCAGCCTGGAGGAACTTCACGTAGTTGGACACATCCTCCTTGTAAGCCTGTGAACCCGTGAGCGGGTTGCCCTGGTTGTCTACAGCCACATAGAAAGGCTGTGCCTGAGTGCCAAACTTGCTCTGCTGCAAGTAGCTCCACTTGTCACCCACGGTGCGGAGCGTGCGCTTCTCACCATTGACGGTCACCTCGATGGGTTGTGCAAGCGGCTTCTTGTCGTCTACATAGAGCGAGATGAGCACATAATCCTTAGTGAGCATGTCTGCCACGGTCGGGTCTGTCCATACGGCAGCCTCCATCTTACGACAGTTCACACAGCCATATCCAGTGAAGTCGATCAATACCGGCTTGCCTTGTGCAGCAGCTGCAGCCATACCTTCCTCATAGTTGGTATAGGCAGGATGCACTTCCTTGTTGTTGAGGTTGAAGTCCTGCGTGTTCACAGGAGGAGCGAATGCACTCACAGCCTTGCAGGGTGCACCCCACAAACCGGGCACCATATAGATGGCAAATGCAAACGAAACGAGACCCAGCATCACGCAAGGCACAGGCATCGGTTTGTCGTCACCGCTCATGGCATCGCTCTGGAACTTGAGTTTGCCGATGAGATAAAGACCGAGCAGGAAGAAGATGGCAATCCAAAGTGAGAGGAAGGTCTCGCGGTCGAGGATATGCCAGCCATAAGCCAAGTCAGCCACAGAGAGGAACTTCAAGGCGAATGCAAGCTCAACAAAGCCGAGCACCACCTTGATGGTGTTCATCCAAGAACCTGATTTGGGGGCTTGCTTCAACCATGTCGGGAACATGGCGAACACAGAGAAAGGCAATGCCAAAGCCAAGGCAAAGCCGAACATGCCCACTGCGGGAGCGGCATAGCTGCCGGTAGTGGAAACCTCAGCGAGCAACAGACCGATAATCGGGGCTGTACAAGAGAAGCTGACGAGCACCAGGGTGAACGCCATCAGGAAGATGGAAATCAGTCCGCTGGTGGCTGAAGCCTTGTTGTCGATAGAGTTAGTCCACTTGGAAGGCAATTCGAGTTCGAACCATCCGAAGAACGACACGGCGAATACCACCAAGAGAAGGAACAGGAAGATATTGAACACGGCATTGGTAGAAAGACTGTTCAGTCCGTTTCCGCCCGACACAGCCGTAACAATCAAGCCCAAAGCCACGTAGATCACGATAATCGAAACACCGTATGTGATGGCGTCACGAATACCCTTCGACTTGTCTTTGGTGCGTTTCAAGAAGAAACTGACGGTCATCGGGATGATCGGCCAGATACATGGCATCAACACAGCGAGCAAGCCGCCGAGGAAACCCATGAGGAGAATGTACCAAAGAGAATGTGTGCCAGCATTGTCGCCACCGTCGAAAGCCTTGAGCTGGTCGATAACCGGCTTCCACAGATCACCCTGTCCTACCACGGTCGTGGTGTCTGCCTTGGCTGAATCAGCCACTACGCTGTCGGCAACTGCCACAGCCGGAACAGAGTCTTTCACAGCTTCGTCCTTCACCTTCTCGTCCTTAGCTACGGGCGCATCGGCAGGGCCGTTGCCGCTATAGTTGAACTCGACGCTTGAAGGAGGCATACAACTTTGATCGTTGCAGGCACCATACTCCAGATAACCTTTTACCTTGAAGGTCTTGCCGGTAATCTTGTATTTCTGCACAAAGGTCACATTGTGCTCGAAATAGCGCAAGGTCATGCCGAACATGTTGTCATACTTGCTAATTTCCTTACCCTTGGGTGTGAGCTTTCCGTCAGCCTTCACACCTTCTGCCACCTCAGTGGTCAGTGTTGCTGAGGTAGGACCTGCGTCGGGGAGACCCGTCGAGTAGACGTGCCAACCTTCCTGAATGGTGCCGGTGAAAGTCACTACAAGCTCATCGGGAGCCGTTTGCTTCTGCTGAACACTAAAGCGCACTGGGCTTTGACCCAATGCCACCATACATGTTATCGACAACAAGAGCGTCAATAACGTAGACTTGAATTTCATCTCTTAACTATGTTATATTTTAAATAATGGTGCAAAATTATAAATAAAAACATAAAAAGCTACATTTAAAGACTTAAAAGTTGCTTATTCGGGAATTATTGCTTAACTTTGCATTGGAAACTACGGGGATAAAGGATAATGATATGGGATTCCGACAGTATCGAGTTGTCAGAATTCTATATTTTTTGTTTACCCTGACAAGAACAATTTATAAACTATAAAACAAAACATTCATTATGGCTTACATGTCGCAAGAAGGCTACGATAACCTCGTGGCTGAACTCAAACGGCTCGAATCCATCGAGCGTCCCAAGGCATCAGCCGCTATTGCAGAGGCTCGTGACAAGGGTGATTTAAGTGAGAACTCCGAGTATGATGCAGCCAAAGAAGCTCAAGCCCACCTGGAGGACAAGATAAACAAACTGAAAGTGGCCATCTCTGAGGCCAAAATCGTGGACACGTCGCGTCTGAGCACCGACTGTGTGCAGATACTTTCCAAGGTGGAAATGACCAATATGGCAAACAAGGCGAAGATGACCTACACCATCGTGAGCGAGAGTGAGGCCAACCTGCGCGAGGGCAAAATCTCCATCAAGACGCCTATCGCACAAGGCTTGCTCAACAAGAAGGTGGGCGACGAGGTGGAAATCAAGATTCCACGCGGCACCATCAAGCTCCGCATCGACAAGATCTCTATCGAATAAAAACGCAAGGCTATGGATATTTTCTCTAAGATTGCCGCTGGCGAAATCCCCAGCTACAAGTGTGCCGAAGACGGGCAATTCTATGCTTTCCTCGACATCAACCCATTGGTTAAGGGCCACACGCTCGTGATACCACGCCGTGAAGTGGACTATGTGTTCGACATGGCAGACGACGAGATAGCCGCCTATCAGGTGTTTGCCAAGAAGGTGGCAACTGCCATCAAGCGTGCCTTCCCCTGCAAGAAGGTGGGCATGGCAGTGCTCGGACTGGAAGTGCCTCATGCCCACATCCACCTGGTACCGATGAATTCGGAGAAGGACATGATCTTCTCCAACCCGAAGCTGAAACTCAGCGAAGAGGAATTCAAGGAAATAGCAGACAATATTTACACAGAGTTCAAAAAGCTCTAAACGTCAAAGAAGCCGCTTGACCAAGCACAGGTCAAGCGGCTTCTTTGCATTTACTTCACTTTCATTTCTTTCAGCACCTCGCCGTTCAGCCTTCTTATGCTGAGCATGCCGTTGTCGTAGATGCCAAACGTAGGTTCGTTGCCTCCCTTGGGAAACGTGGGCGAACCGATGTTGCAAACCACCCCCTGCTCCGTGCGTTCGAGTTTCCACAGATGCGTGTGCCCATAGACAAACACATCGTGACGGCAGGGAGGCATGGCAGCCTCGTTGTATTTATGACCGTGCGTAAGGAAGAGGCGCACCCCTTCATCCACCACCAACGCATAGTCGCTCATTATCGGGAACTGGAGCAACATCTGGTCTACCTCGGAGTCACAGTTGCCGCGCACGGCAATGATGTTTTCACGCATGACGTTGAGACGTTCCACGATGCCCACGGGATTGATACCTTCGGGGATGCGGTTGCGTGGACCGTAGTTGATGATATCGCCCAAGATGAGCAGCATGTCACAATGTTCCTTCTCATACACGTCGAGCACTTGTTGCAAAGCCGGCAGCGAGCCGTGTATGTCTGACAAGAGTAAGTATTTCATTTCTTTTCTGTATGTTTGCCCGCAAGCGGGAATTAATATTTGAACGAACTTCCGCCCAGGAACTCCCTCAGCAGGGAGGTGGGAGGCAACTGTTTGAACGGCAGTGGCGAGAAATAGCTCAGGAACTTGCGCAAGCGATAGGCTTCGGAATACTGTTCGGAGTTTTCCGGCACCAGTTCAAGGAGCGGTTCTGCCTGGGTCTTGATCACTGCCAGCTCATAGATCATTGCCGTATTGAACATGGCATCGGCATTCTCCTGGTAAGGGAATATCCACTTGTTCTCACCGGCTCTCACGCTCGGCCATCTGCGTATGGTCTCTTCCGCACTCACGCCACGATACTTGTAGTCGCGGATAATACGGCGGAGCAGGCGGTTGTCGGTGGTAGGTATGTAGTTGTGGGTGTCGAGCAGAATGGTGGTAAGCGCCGAGGCATAGACCTTGAACTTCCTGTCGTCGGGCACCTGGGCAGTGAGTTCGGGATTGAGGGCATGTATGCCTTCCACCACCAGCACCTCATTGGGAGCCAGGCGCAACTTCCTTCCGCTCTTCTCGCTCTTGCCCGTCTTGAAGTTATATTTGGGCAGTTCCACCTCTTCACCATTGAAAAGGGCGTTGAGCTGCGCATTGAGCAACGGAATATCGAGCGCATAGAGGCTCTCGAAGTCATAATCGCCCGAGGCATCGCGCGGTGTCTTCTCGCGGTCGAGAAAATAGTCGTCGAGCGAGATGGGCACGGGACGTATGCCGTTGGTGAGCAACTGGATGGACAAGCGCTTGCAGGATGTGGTCTTGCCACTGGAGGAAGGTCCGGCGATAAGTACCATCTTCACGCCCTTCCGGTTGACTATCTCATCCGTAATCTTGCCCAGTTTCTTCTCTTGCAAGGCTTCGCACAAATTGATGGCATCCACGGAATAGCCCAGTTTGATGGCAGCATTCAGTGCACCCACCGTACTCACGCCGAGCAGATCTTGCCAGCGGTGATGCTCCTGGAAGATGTCGAACATCTTGTCCTGACGTACCAAGTCGCCCAGACGAGACGGATCTGTGAGTGAGGGGATGCGAAGCAGCAGTCCCTCGTAATATTTCTCCAGTCCGAACAGATACAGCTGCGAGGTGTTGGTCAGGAGCGTCCCATAGTAGTAATCCACATAGCCGTCTATATCATAATAGGTGGTATAGAGTTTGCCGATGCTCTCCAGCAACATCACCTTCGACTTGCTGCCCCGCTCCTTGAACATCTTGATGGCCTCGTCGCTGGTCGCTTCATGGCGGCGGACAGGTATCTTTGCATCAATGATTTCCTGCATGCGCTTGCGCAAATCCTCCACATCATTGTCCTCCACCTTGCGTCCGATGCGCAGATCACAATAATATCCGTTCGACACGGGGATATCGATCACCACCTCGCCCTGCGGGAACAAGTCGTGCACAGCCTTGCACAGCACGAAGAACAGCGTGCGCGTGTAGGTGCGCGAGCCTGATGCGGTGTGGAGATCGAGGTATTCCACATCCTTGTTGTGATACACCCGGTAGTGCAAACCTTCCACCTTGTTGTTCACTTTTGCGCTGATGGGTCCGAATTCCATCTCGACGCCGCTCACCTTATATATATCTTCAAGCGTAGAACCCGCCTCAGCCTCAATGACGCTCCCGGTATTTCTACATCTTATTTTAACCGTCTGCTTCATAAAATAATGTTTTGATTGACGCTTGCAAATGTACGATTTATACCTCTGCACCACAAATTTTTTTGCGCATAAATATAAATTCCCTTTTGGCGTTAAACTATTTTTTGCTATTTTTGCAACAGATTTGTATTATCTATTTCATTTTTATATGTCTATTTGGATTTTATTTAAGATCGTAGGGTCGTTAGCCTTGCTCATCTATGGAATGAAGGTGATGAGCGAAGCCCTGCAGAAGATGGCTGGTTCACAGCTGCGCCACATCTTGGGAACAATGACAAAGAACCGTTTCACCGGGTTGCTCACGGGTATGTTCGTCACCGCCTCCGTCCAATCATCCACCGCTACGACCGTGATGACCGTGTCGTTTGTCAACGCGGGGTTGCTCACCCTGGCACAAGCCATATCGGTCATCATGGGTGCGAACATCGGAACCACGCTCACCGCCTGGATTATGAGCCTCGGCTTTTCGTTCGACATGGCCAACGTGGTCTTCCCTGCGTTCATCGTCGCCATACTCCTCATCTACAGAAGGAAATACCGCTATTCGGGCGATTTCTTGTTTGGTATTGCCTTTATGTTCCTCGCCCTTGCCACCCTCAGAACCACAGGCATCGAGCTCGACCTCAGTCACAACAAGACGGTTCTACATTTTTTCAGTCAGTTTGACGTAAACAGTTATCTCAGCATATTCCTCTTCTTGCTCATCGGCACCGTGCTCACGTTCTGCATGCAGTCATCCGCAGCATTGATGGCGATCACGATGGTGCTCTGCTCCAGTGGCGTGCTACCTATCTATCTGGGCATCGCACTGGTCATGGGCGAGAATATCGGCACCACCATCACATCCAACCTCGCTGCCCTGACCGCCAACGTACAGGCACGCCGCGCCGCCATGGCGCATCTCACGTTCAATGTCTTCGGTGTGATATGGGTCATCTGCATCTTCTATCCCTTCGTGGATATGGTGTGTGGATTCGCCAATTATGATCCCCACACGGCAAAAGGACTTGACGCCCACAAGCTGTCGGTGGTGCTGGCTGCGTTCCACACCACATTCAACATTTGCAACACGTTCATCCTGATCTGGTTCATACCGCAGATCGAGAAGGTGGTAGAGCGCATCATCAAGCCCCGCAAGAGCAAGGACGAAGAGGACGACTTCCGCCTGCGCTTCATCAGTGCCGGTATCATGCAGACCCCCGAGCTTTCCGTGCTTGAGGCTCAAAAGGAGATCACCAGCTTTGCCGAACGTATACAGCGCATGTTCGGTATGGTGCGCAACCTGCTGAACGAGAAAGACGAGACAGAATTCGTGAAGTTGTTCTCGCGCATCGAGAAATACGAGAACATCTCGGACAACATGGAAATAGAAATCGCCAAATATCTCAACGAGGTGAGCGATGCCCACCTGAGCGACGACACGAAAGCGAAAATCCGTGCCATGCTGCGCGAGATAAGCGAAATAGAAAGCATCGGCGACAGCTGCTACAACATTGCACGCACCATCAACCGACGTGCAAAGGGCAAGGAGAACTTCACCGAAGACCAGTATAACCACATGCACCAGATGTTTGAACTGACGGACGACGCCCTCTCACAGATGTACACCACCCTGTCGGGAAGAAAGGACATGCTCGACGCCAACCGCTCATTCAACATCGAGAATGAAATCAACAACTACCGCAACCAGCTCAAGAGTCAGAACATCAACGACATCAACGACCACAAATACACCTACAGCATCGGCACACTGTATATGGACGTGATCTGCGAATGTGAGAAGCTGGGTGACTATGTGGTCAACGTGGTCGAAGCCCGCATGGGCACACGCCAGCGCACAGCATAAACAGCATTTCTACAACTGTCAAAGGCAGGCTAAAAGGTTTGGAGGACATTGTCTCCTTCCCTTTCCTTTTAGCCTGCCTTTCTTGTACTCATGGACAGCGGTTTCGGGCTTCTCAATCAGCCGGTTTCCTTTTCTTGGCTTCCCACGCGATGTTGCGCGGATGGTGCTCCATGATTTCCCGGCGAAGATCTGACGTGTCGAGATGTGTGTAGATCTCCGTAGTGCCGATACTCTCGTGCCCCAGCATCTCCTGGATGGCGCGCAAGTCGGCACCGCCCTTCAGCAGAGCCGTGGCAAACGAATGGCGCAAGGTGTGGGGACTGACCGTCTTCTTGATACCCGCATCGGCGGCAGCACGCTTGATCATGATCAGTATCATGGTTCGGGTGAGATGCGAGCCGCGGCGGTTCAAGAACACATAGTCCTGTTCGCCGGGCTTTATCTTGAGCGTGTTTCTGTCCAGATTCCACTTGTTGATCTCCTCCAGCGCACGCCGCGAGATGGGCACAAGCCGTTCCTTGTCGCCCTTTCCCCTCACCCGTATAAACTCTTCCTCGGCATAGATGTCGCTCCAGCACAGGTTGACCAACTCCGACACACGCAACCCGCAACTGAACATCGTCTCGATAATCGCCCGGTTGCGCTGCGTTTCCGGCTTGCTTTCATCCAGACTGTTTTCCATCCTGTCCACTTCCTCGGTGGTGAGCACCTCGGGCAGATGCAGTCCGCGCCGTGGTGTCTCCAGCAACTCACTGGGATCTGTAGGCAGGATGCCGTCAAGCGTGAGGAAGCGGAAGAATGACTTCACGCCGCTCAATATCCGTGCCAACGACGACATGCCCACCACTCCACAGTCCATCACCCAAGCGGCAAACGTCTCCAGGTGTTCCAACTGCACATCGGTCACTGCAAGCTGTTGTTTCTCCAGATAGTGAAACAGCAGATCCACGTCATGGTGATAGGCATCAAGGGTGTTCTTGGAGAAATTGCGCTCCAACTTCAGATAGCGCATATAGCTCCGCATCAATTCCATATCGGCAGGTTGCACAGGGTTCATGTCATTCATTTTTTACAGGAATATTTTTGTTTCTATTCCTTTTTACATTACTTTTGCAGCAAAAGTAACAAATTTCTTCCGAAACGACAATGAAAATACAGATTATCAACGGTCCGAACCTGAACCTTCTCGGTGTTCGTGAGCCTGGCATATACGGCAACAATTCGTTTGAAACCTACCTTCCCCAGTTGCGCGCCGCCTATCCCGACGTGGAAATCGAATACTACCAAAGCAACATCGAGGGCGAACTGATCAACAAAATGCAGGAAGTGGGCTTCACCTACGACGGCATCGTGCTCAACGCAGGAGCCTATACCCACACCAGCGTAGCGCTGCAAGACTGCATCCGTTCGCTCAAGTGCCCCACCATAGAGGTGCACATCTCCAACGTGCACAAGCGTGAAGAGTTCCGCCACCGCAGCATGATATCATGTGCTTGTCTCGGTGTCATTGCCGGCTTCGGACTCGATTCCTACCGTCTTGCCGTTGATGCGCTCATCCACCAAAAGCCAAAGGCATGACCGACGCACTTGAGAAATACATCCTCGGTCACATAGATCCCGAGGGCGACTATCTCTACCGGCTCTACCGTGCCACCAACGTACATCTGCTGCGAGGGCGCATGGCAAGCGGACACCTGCAAGGCAGGCTGCTGAAAATGCTCGTTGAGATGATGCAGCCCAAGCGTATCCTTGAAGTGGGCACATTCAGCGGCTACAGCGCCATCTGCATGGCAGAAGGCTTGCCCGACGACGGACTGGTCTACACCTATGAAATCAACGACGAACAGGAGGATTTCACACGTCCGTGGATAGAGGGATCTCCCGTGGCAGACAAAATACGCTTCATCATCGGCGACGCCAACATAGAAGCGCCCAAGCTCGGCATCACGTTCGACATGGCGTTTGTCGACGGAGACAAGCGCACCTATCTCTCCACCTACGAGATGGTGCTCTCCATTCTTCGCCCGGGCGGCATTATCCTTGCCGACAACACTTTGTGGGACGGCCACGTGCTGGAAAAGCCCAAGCCGGCAGACAGACAGACGCAAGGCATCGAAGACTTCAACGATTTTATCGCCCGAGACCCACGTGTAGAGCGGGTCATCCTCCCCATCCGCGACGGTCTGACCATCATCCGGAAAAAGTAGACACTTTTTTTGTCTATCAAAGCAGAAGAAAAGTAGCCCAAAGCGCCAACCGAGGAAATATTTTATGGTCAACTGAGGTAATTACAAAATAAAATTGTATCTTTGCCGCTGATAACCAACGATTTGAAAGATATGGAATACAAAAGCCGGATAGCAGATCGTCTGCTCACTCAATACTCGTGCCTTATGAAAATGTTTCTTATGGCGGTGCTCATGACGTTCATGAGCGTTGCAACCTTTGCGGATGAAGTGCAGAAGACAGTAGAACTTTCTCAGGCAGGCACGCTGTCGGACAGCATCTCAGAGAGCGAGAAGACCACGATTACCGACCTCACGGTAACCGGACAGGTCAATGCTGACGATGTGGTTCTGATGAAAGACATGGCAAAGAACGGAGCCTTGAGCGTTCTTGATATGTCGGGAGCCACAGCCGACGTGATAGGCGAAAGTGCATTTGAAAAATGTACAAAGCTCAAGAGCATCACTCTTCCGCAAGGCATCACGAGCATAGGCAATTCTGCGTTCGCTAATTGCTCCAACCTTACATCCATCACCATTCCCCAGAGCGTAACGAGCATTGGCTCAAGTGCGTTTGCCATTTGCCCGGAACTGACATCCTTAACCATCCCCGACGGCGTTACAACGATAAGCGACTATACGTTTCAGAACTGTTCAAAACTCACATCCATCACCATTCCCGATGGCGTAACGGGCATAGGCAATGCTGCGTTCTATAAAACAGGCATTGCGACCATCACCATCCCCCGTAGCGTAACGACCATCAACTCTGATGCCTTTGCTTCTTGCTCGCAATTAGCCGATGTAACCATTTTAGGCAAAACCTTGCCAACCACAGCTGAATACGCCTTCTACAAAATATCCTCTGACGCTACGTTGCATTGCGCCCCACTGCATGAAACCACATGCAGCACTACGGCTCCCTGGAAAACGTTCAACACCATTGATCCCTCTTTGGTTGTCTTCGACAACGACGAACACTTGACAGACTACGTTACAGACGACTGCAAATACAGCGTTACCAAACTGAGGATTTACGGTGAGGTCAACTCCTCCGACATAACGCTCATGGCAGATATGGCAAAGAGCGGAGCGTTGAGCGTTCTTGACATGACCGCAGCCACCGTAGCCTCTGTCGATTTGATAGGCGAGAGCGCATTCGACAAATGCAAGAAGCTTACTAACGTAATCCTTCCGCAAGGCATCACAAGCATAGGTGTGTCAGCGTTCTCCAATTGCTCAAGTCTTACATCCATCAACATCCCCGATGCCGTAAAGAACATTGGCGGCAGAGCATTCCAGAATTGCTCAAGCCTTACGTCAATCACCATCCCCAAAAAGGTTACTACAATCAACGTGAACACGTTTGCCGGTTGTTCCAGCCTTGCGTCCGCAGTACTTTGCAGCGGCATAACAAGTATATGCAGCGAGGCGTTTAAGAATTGCTCCAAACTGGTTTCTGTCAACATCCCTAACGGCGTAACAAGCCTCGAAGAGAGCGTGTTCTACGGTTGCTCAAGCCTTACATCCGCAGTAGTTCCCGACGGCATAAAGAGAATTTACGGTTCGCTGTTCTACGGTTGCTCAAGTCTTGCGTCCGTAACCCTTGGCACGGGTGTAACCAGCATAGGCAGCAGTGCCTTCTACGGCTGCTCCTCGCTAACCGCCATCACCCTTCCCAATGGTGTAGGAGTCATCGGCGAGAGCGCATTCCAGAACTGTTCGGGCATAGCCGCCCTTAGTCTTCCGCGCACAGTAACGAGCATCGGCAGCAAGAGCTTCAACGGCTGCTCAAGTCTTAACGAGCTAACGATACAGGGCTACTCACTGCCGTACAGCGCAGCCGACGCCTTTGAGGGCATCTCGTCAGACGCCACGCTCTATTGCAAGACGGCACTGATGGAGGCCTGCAAGACAACAGCCCCATGGACCAGCTTTACCAACGTTGTGGCAACCGATATAGCTATAACCCTGCCCCGAAGCGGCATTATCATAGCCTGCTACGACAAGTCGCTCAACTTCTCTGAGGTGACGGGCGCAAAGGCATACATTGCTGTAGGCTTCAACCCCGCCAACGGTCGTGTGCTGCTGCAGAGCATTGAGCACGTACCAGCAGGCACAGGGATTGTGATTAAGGGCGCTGCCGGAACATACGGCGTGCCTGAGGCAGAAACAGGCTATACCTACGTGAACATGCTTGTTGGCACGCTCGAGGATATTACCCTCTCTGCAACCGACGGCACGTACACCAACTATATCCTTACCAGAGACGCCACAGCAGGAATAGGCTTCTATCAGGCAACCGACGGCTACAAGCTCCCAGCAAACAACGCTTACCTGAGCATACCTACGAGCGCATCGAGTGCAAGAATCGCTATCGGACTCACCTTCGATGGCGAGGACGACACCACGGGTATCACCCCTGTAGTAAGCCCATCGGAGCCTGCAAACGGCAACGCTGCCGTCATATACAACCTCCAGGGGCAGCGCATGAAGACATTGACCCGAGGCCTGAACATCGTTAACGGCAAAAAGATATTCGTCAAGTAAAATATACAAATGACATATAATCTGAAACAGAATCTCATGATAAAGCAAAAAGATTTTTCGTTATATAACCGCGCTGCTCATTGCGGCGTTCATGACGCTCACGAGCGTTGCAGCCTTGGCTGACGAAGTGCATAAGACGGTGGAGCTTGCTCAGGCAGGCACCTTGTCGGGCAGTCTTACTGACGACGAGAAGACCACGGTAACCAATCTTACAGTAACCGGACAGGTCAACTCTGACGATGTGGCTCTCATGAAAACCATGGCTACAACAGGAGCCTTGAGCGTTCTCAACATGTCGGGAGCCACAGCCGCCACAGCCGATTTGATAGGCAGATACGCCTTTGAGAAATGCACAAAGCTAACGAGCGTAAGTCTGCCGCAAGGCATCACGAGCATAGGCTACTGCGCGTTCTACGATTGCGATGCACTGACGTCTGTCAACATCCCCGAGGGCGTAACGACCTATGGTGAGTCAGCCTTTTGGCTATGCACGAGTCTCAAGTCTATAACCATCCCAGAGGGCGTTACCGTCATATCAAAGAGCATGATGGAGTCTTGCAAGAGCCTCGTTTCCGTTACTTTCCCCAAGAGTGTAACGAGCTTTGGCGATGCTGCCTTGCAGGGGTGCTCAAGCCTTACGACCGTAAGTATTCCCGAGGGCGTTACGAGCTTTGGCGCAGGAACGTTCCAGGCGTGCTACAAACTGCAGTCCGTTACCATTCCCGACGGTGTAAATAGCTTGCCTGAGGATATGTTCAGTGGCTGCTCCGACCTCACGTCCGTTACCCTTGGCAGCGGAATTACAAGCATTGGTGCGCGTGCATTCCAGATGTGCTGGCGACTGCCCACCATCATCATCCCCGACCGTGTGGAGACCATCGGCGGCAACGCCTTCTCCAACTGTTCTGCCCTTACTTCCGTTACGCTGGGCAGCAGACTGAAGAGCATCGAGTCGTGCGCGTTCCTGAACTGCGCCAAACTCCCGTCGCTTGTCATCCCCGACAGCGTAACCAACATAGGTGCGGCAGCCTTTGGCGGTTGTACGATTTTGAGAGAGGTAACCCTGCAGAGCAACGTTCTGCCCGCAACGTGCTCCGAGGACATCTTCACCAACGTAGACCTCTCGATAGCCACGCTGTATTGCGCACCGGTGGTGTATGCAGCCTGCAGCGAGACAGCCCCCTGGAGTGGATTCGGGAAGACGGTTGACACCACAATTAGGCTTGTTAGCGGCAAGCACCTGAAGTATTACATCTCCGACGACACCAAATACACCCTTGCCGAGCTGAAGCTCTACGGAGAGCTTAACACCGACGACATATCGCTCATGAAAGATATGTCAACGAACGGAACGCTGAGCCAGATAGACATGTCGGAAGCAACAGCATCCAAACCCGATTTGATAGGCAGCAGCGCATTTGAATATTGTACGAAGCTTACCACCATAAGCTTGCCGCCAAATATAACGAGCCTCGGCAGATGCTCGTTTTCAGAATGCACGAGCCTCACTTCCGTTACCATTCCCGAAACCGTTACGACCCTGGGGTCGCAAACGTTCAATAAATGCACGAGCCTCACTTCGATACATCTGCCCGATGCCATAACAAAGCTCGGCTATCTGGGGTTCTATAAAACGCCGCTTAAGTCTGTTACCATCCCCAAGGGCGTGAAGAAAATTACCGAAGCCGCCTTTGAAGATTGCGATGAGCTAACCTCGGTTGTCTTTCACGATGAGGTGGAGTGTATTGATGCAGAGGCTTTTCTCGATTGCGATAAGCTGGCGGAGATTAACTTGCCCTCGTCAATAAAGACCTTCGGTGAAAAGGCTTTTTTCCATTGTGATGCTTTAAAGTCGGTTGTCATTCCAGACAGCGTTACGGACATTCCGAATTCGTTGTTTGGTTACTGTAATTAGCCTCTTATAATCAACTATAACTACTTATAACTAACCATACCTAAAA
>CAVJZZ010000020.1:0-40270 GCA_963654295.1 Lachnospiraceae bacterium
CGGCATCTGTACCGTACTTCACGCAGTTGGCGTGGATGTCGTTCATGATGTCGTGCAACTTGGCGTCTACTTCCTCGCGGCTCCATTTCAGACGTTCTGAGTTCTGGCTCATCTCAAGACCAGACACAGCCACACCGCCGGCGTTGGCTGCCTTGCCCGGTGCATAGAGAATCTTGGCATCCTGGAATACCTTGATAGCTTCTGGAGTAGATGGCATGTTGGCACCTTCGCTGACTGCGAATACACCATTGGCAACGAGTGCCTTGGCTGCTTCCTCATTGATCTCATTCTGAGTGGCAGAGGGGAGGGCAATGTCTGCCTTCTCAAACCAGGGCTTTGCACCCTCCACATATTTCACACCGTATTTCTCGGCATACTCCTTGATGCGTCCGCGCTCCACGTTCTTCAGTTCCATGATATAGGCGAGCTTCTCAGAATCGATGCCATCGGGATCATAGATGTAGCCGTTGGAGTCTGAGCAGGTCACGGGTTTCGCACCGAGTTCGATCAGTTTCTCCATAGTGTACTGTGCCACGTTACCAGAACCGGATACCAGGACAGTCTTGCCCTTGATGTCGATGTTCTTGGTGGCGAGCATGTTGAGCAGGAAGTATACGTTACCGTAGCCTGTAGCCTCGGGACGGATGAGAGAGCCACCGAACTCCTGACCCTTACCGGTGAGCATGCCCTGGAAACAGTGGGTCAACTTCTTGTATTGACCGAACAGGTAGCCTACTTCACGACCGCCTACGCCGATGTCGCCTGCTGGTACATCCTCATCTGGACCGATGTGGCGATAAAGCTCGTTCATGAACGCCTGGCAGAAACGCATCACCTCAGCATTGCTCTTGCCACGGGGCGAGAAGTCGGAACCACCCTTTGCACCACCCATGGGCAGTGTGGTGAGCGAGTTCTTGAAAGTCTGCTCGAAGGCGAGGAACTTGAGGATGGAGAGGTTCACAGAAGCGTGGAACCGGAGTCCACCCTTGTAGGGACCAATCACGTTGTTGTGCTGTATGCGATAGCCCATGTTGGTCTGCACGTTGCCTTTGTCGTCAACCCATGACACGCGGAATTCGATGAGGCGGTCTGGGATGCAGAGGCGCTCAATGAGGTTGGCACGCTCGAATTCGGGGTGCTTGTTGTATTCTTCCTCAATGGTTCCGAGCACCTGGCTCACGGCCTGGATATACTCCGGCTCATTAGGGAATCTGCGCTTGAGATTCTCTACAACTTCTGTTGCTTTCATAATTAATTTCTTTTATTGGTTATTTAATGGTTCTTTTTCCGTTGCGATTGCAAAGATATAGCATTTCCGTGAAACTGCAAACAGAAATGCATATTTTCTGCTAAAAAAATTTCTAAACGTTAGTAGCCTGCAAGATGTAGGAAATTATTTCTTTTTCTCTTCAAGCCAGGCATCGATGATGCGGCGGGCGATGGACAGTTTTTCGGGCAGCTGGGGCAGGTGGTCGATGTGATACCAGCCGCCGTTACGAAGTTCGGAGCGCTGGATGTGCACGTAACCACCATCGTAGTCTGCCATGAAGCCCACCATCAGCCCGCAGGGGTAGGGCCAAGGCTGTGAACCGAAGTAGCGCAGGTTCTTGATGTTGAGGTTGGTTTCCTCCTTCACCTCGCGTCTTACTGCTTCTTCGAGCGTTTCGCCTGTCTCTACGAATCCCGCTACGAGTCCGTAGAATTCGCCCTTGAAGTTCTTGGCGTGCACAAGGAAAATCTCGTCGCCGCGTCGGATGAGCACGATGACGGCGGTGGCAAGCTGTGGCCACACCTCCTTGCCGCATGCTGTACAGCGCTTGGATATGTCGGTATGCATCGCTGTGGGGGCACCGCACACGCCGCAGAAGCGAGTGTTCTTGTCCCAGTAGATCAGTTCCTGGCATTTGCCTGCCTTGAGATAGAGCACGGGCGAGAGCTTGTAGTATGACTGCCGAAGTCCGCACATCTCGAAGCGTGGGTTGTCGGTGACAGGTGCGTCGATGGAGAATGTCTTGACGGGCGTGTCATCGATGGGCGTGATGTTGAGCGTGACGGTCCATGGTTTCACTTCTACGGGGGCTTCCTCTTGAAGGGGGATGGTATAGGTACCGTCTGCCAGGCGCTCCAACATGATGTCGCCCTTGCAGAACACGAACCAGTATTGTTTCATGTTGTTTTCTTTTGTTTTTGTCGGGTTTGTATAATTATTTTATTCGCCAAAGAGCATCTTCTTGTCGCGCTGTGCGGCGGCGTTGGTCCATGCATCGGGCACGAAGCGCCAGTTGTTGTTCGCTTTCGGCGTGACGGTGCCCAACTTCTCGATTTCCTTGGTGAGATAATGGCGCAGGTCGAGGTCGCTCTTGTAGACGATGCGGCTTTCGAGTGAATCGTGCGGGATGCCGGCTCCGGCTGTAAGCAGTTCGCCTCCGCCGTTGCCGCGGTAGCTGTTCATTGCCACCTTGTACCAGCGGTTCTCATCGAAGGGTTCGCCGTTAGACATGCGTAGAACCTTTACCTTCTCACCGTCTGGTTTGGTCACGTCTACCTCGTAGTCGATGCCGGCGGCACTGTCGAAGTTAAACGAGAAGTTCTTGAAACCCAGTCTCTGCTGGTCGCCCTTGGTGCGCTCGCTGAGCAGGAGCAGGTGGTCGTCAGGGCTTTTCATCGTGTTGACCCAGAGGTCGTAGCTCATCTCCAGGTGCTTGCGTATCTCGCGTCCCGTCATGCGGAGCACGTAGAGCATGTTTTCATATTTGTAGAGGCTGAACATGTCTGCCACCTTCACCTCGCCCTTGTGGATGACGGAGTTGAAGAGAAGCGGGGCGTTGAACGAGATGTCGGCGCCCGTAATCTGAAGCTGCAGGTTGTGTACCAGGTCGATATATGCTGATGGACCGAAGTAGCTGTCGCGCGTGAGCACATCGTCGGTGAATGTGCCGATGGGCTTGTTCACCCATGCTTTCACCTCGTCGATTTGGGGCAGGAAACGTGCCGTGAATTGCTCGTCGATGGGCTGGTCGCGCATGTCTACCACTTCACCCTTCACGCTCTTTGATATCACTTTGTCGCCGTTCTTCTCCACGGTGATGGTGGCATCGCACACGGCGAGTGCGTTATTGGCGGGGTCGAGGCAAACCACGTCCTTGCCCTCGGTGTTCTTTACGGTGTCGTTGTGTCGTGTGTGGTCGTGGCCGTATACCACCAGGTCGAAGCCCGGCACCTGCTGTGCTACCTTCTCCGAGGCGTCCTCGTCATATTCAGGCAGCGAGATGCCGCCGTTTTTGCCCGAGTGGAACATGCCGATGATCACGTCGGGCTGCTCGTGTTCCTTTACGTATGCCACCCATTTGCGGGCGCAACTCACCATCTCTTCGAAGCGCAGACCGCTCCACAACTTCTTTGGCAGCCAGTTGGGGATGGCGGGGGTGAGCATGCCGATGAGTGCCACGCGCACACCGTCGCGTTCCACAATCGTGTATGGTTTTACATAAGGTTCGCCTGAGGCTGCGCAAATGATGTTGGCACCCAGCACGGGGCAGTCGAGTTCTTCCATCCATTTGTCGTAGACGGCGTGTCCCGTCTCCACGTCGTGGTTGCCCCACGTCTGTGCGTCATATTTCATGTAGTTCACCACATCGGCAGCCACGTTGCGTTTCTGTGTCGCCACATAGTTGTAGTAGTAGCACGTGGGCTGTCCCTGCAGGATGTCGCCATTTTCGAGCAGTATGAGGTTTTCGCCTTGTTGGCGGATCTTGTTCACATAGGAGCAGACCCGCGCGAGCGAGCCTTCTTTGGGTTGTCCGGTGATGAAATCCCACGGGAAGAAGCTCCCGTGTACATCGCTGGTCTCCACGACCCTGATGGTCACTTTCTTGGTTTTTGCTGTCATGGTAAGTGTGATGCTTGCAAGGGCAAGCGCTGTCATGATGAATCGTTTCATGTCTTATTCCTTAATATATAATATATTGTCAGTTGAAGAAGTTCCAACTCAGTCCGAAGCGGAAGATTCGTGAGTTCACGGGATAGTGGGGCACGAGGAAAGAACCTGTGTTGCCGCCGCCGTTCACGTGACTCATCATCACGAAGAAGCGTGTGTGCTTCAGGTTGAAGTTCACGTAGGCGTTCGCCACAGGGAAGTTGCCTACCTCCACGCGGCTGTCGCCCTCCTGTGTGGTGAACTGACCGAGGGCGGGACTGTAGTCTGGGGCGTAATACTTGGTGAAGTAGCGTGCATCGGCACCCATATCCACATCAAGCACGTGTGCAATCTTGAAGCGCAGGTAGAGGTTGGTGTATACGTTGAGTGCAGGGAGGGGGAGGGCATCGTTGTCGGTCGACTTCTGATAGGTAATCACGTTGTCCCAATGGAGCGGACCGACGCGGAAGTCTTGTGCCAGCGATGCTGTGATTACGCTGATATTGCCGCTTGCCTGTCGCACGCTGACGGTGTTGCCGGTGCGCTTCTCTCCGTCAATGGTATACGACTGACCGAAATACGTATAGTTCTGGAGATTGTCGTAGGCAAAGCGCAGGCGGGTGTTGGTGCGCTGCAAGGTAAAGCGTCCCTCCAGGTGGGTGTGGATGGTCTTCGCCAGGTCGTCGTTGCTCCACCAGAGGTGTTTCGACTGGTAGTGGCGGTAGTAGAAGCCGGGGTTGTCACGGTGTAGGAAGGCGTTGGCTTCGAGTCTCACTGTGTCGCCGAGCAGGCGGAAGTTAAGGTCGCCGGTGGCATCGATGCGCAGTTGTCCGGCATCCTTGCCCACGAGCCATGCCTCGCCTGTCACGTTGTAGTGGAGCAGAGAACCCTCGGTCTTCGACAGCTGACCGCCCACGCTGAAGTTATGTTCGGTGAAAGAGCTCTCGGTGCCGTCGGTCTCGGGTAGGGTGAAGTGGCGAAGGTCGGAGGTGGCAAACGCCTTAACGCCTGCCTTTGCCCACTTGTTGAAGCCTTCGAGCAAGGCGATGGCAAAGGTGTTCTTCAGGGCGTAGTGGCGTGTCTTGTCATAGATGCTGTCGCCTGTGGCGCCGCCTACGTTGCCGTAGGTGACGGCATAGTAGTTCTCGGGGGTCTCGTACGCCTGGTAGATGCGCGAGTAGGTGTCAAACTTCATCGTGTGGATAAAGCTTGTCACGGGCACATATTCTGTCTTCATCCATTGCTCTTCTTCCGCTTTCTTCTTTTCCGCGGTGAGGAGGCTGTCGGCGGCGGCTGCGCTGTCTACGCTGATGCGCCCTGTCTTTGTCGTGTCTGTCGGTTGTGCTTCTGTCAGCTGGCTTTCGTCACCGGCAATCTTGGCGTCGTCGGGACGACCTGAGAAGTTCTGCTTTTGTGCCTTGTTGAAGGCTTGTTCGTCGAAGTCACGTCCCTCGCGCTTGGCTCGCTTGCGTGCTTCCTCGCGTGCGTCTGCCGCCGCATTCTCCTTCTGTGACTCCATGGCAAACTTCTTCGCTTTGATTTCCTCCTCGGTCATAGGCACCTTGCGGCTGAAACCGAGGCTGTATCGGTGGGTGAGGAAGAGGTGGGTGTTGTTATTGCGGTTCCAGTTGCGGGTGAGCACGGTGGGTATCTCGTTGTCGCGGTATGTCTCGTTGAAACTCTCGGGGTGCGTGATGTAGTCGTCGCTGGTGATGCCCCCGTTCTCTGCCACCTTCTCGTGGTTGGTCTGCAGGAGAACGTGCGCCTGATAGCGGTCACCGAGATAACTGCCATACATGGAGTAGTTGAAATGCGAGGTACTCTGGTCGGCATAGAAACCGCGACCATAGATGTAGTCGAACTTGAAGCCCACGCCGATGCGCTTGCCTGCATTGGCGGCAAAGAGCGCCTTGAAGTGGTCTTCGCCGTTGGTGCGGTTTCCGCAGTTGTTGTAGACAAGGTTAGTGATAGGCGAGAGCGTGTTGGTGAAATGGAACTCGTCGGCGCGGGTGAGGAAGAAGTCGTAGGGGTGGGTGAAGATGAACTGTCCCTGGTCGGTGCGCCTGTCGGTGAACACACGGGCGATACGCGGTGAACCGAGGTTGCCAAGCGTGTTGTATTCCCCCCGCAGTCCGGAGGTGAATATCGTGTTCATGAACATGTAGGGGATGGTGTCTGCCACGGCAGCGGTGCGGTCACCGAAGCGTTCGTCTACAGTCCATACCTTCAGTCCCTTGGGAATCTCCTGGTGCTTGCTCTGCAGACTGTCGCTTCTGCCGTTGCGGCGTTGTTCTGCCGATGTGAATTCACCGTCGTCGGTGATCTGATTGTAATCTTGTGCCGATACGCCCGCCACCGTGAGGATGGCGAGCAGGGCGGATACGAAGAATCTTTTCATTTAGTGTATGAACCGTAAGCAGCATTCGATGACCTTGAATGCCATCGACGCCATGATGATGATGATGCCGGCGTTGCTGTCGCTGTCTGTCAGATAGAAGACCACTCCCACGACAGCACCGATCATGAAGATGATGTTGAGTACGTTGCGCACGCCGAAGAAACGGTCATCTTCGCGCATGCGCTTGCGGCGGTGGGGTACTGACGGGCGCACTGCCTCGTCTACGGTCTCGTTGATTTCCTCTTGGGTCATGTGCAGGGTGGATTAGAGTGCAAACTTGCGGTTGATGTCGCTGAATATCTCGTGGATGCGATCCACCGTTCTGCGGCGGAACTTGCCGGTGATGGGCAACAGCTTGGTGTTTTTCTTGTTCACGGCATATTCATCTGTAATCCATTCTTCAGCGGTGTAGTTTTCCTCCTTGCCGGCGGTGTTGTATTTATAGCTGATGCGGTATACCTTCAGGTCGATGGCTCCGTCGCGGCAAGTGGCGACGAGGGTGTAGTTGAACAGGGCGCGGTCGAGCGAGATGAACGTGGCCTTGAACACGAGCCATTCCGACAGACGTGCTGCGATGACGTGCTCTTGCTTGTTGATGAGCGAAACGTTGCTCTCCTTGGTTTGGTTCTCTTGCTTGGCGAGATTGTTCATATACTGGAGCATGTGCTCGTAGATTTCCTCTGCGTTCTTGCCCGAGCAGTTCACTGTCGTGTCGAACACCACCTTGTCGTCCACCGTGGGTACGGCTCCCTTCAGATAGGGCTTGTCTGCCTCGCGCTGTTGCGCTTTGGCCGACATTTTTTCTGTCTTTGTCTCGGTGTCGTTGGTGGTCTCTGCGGGTTTCTCCCACACGCTTTGTGCCGTCAGGAGTTGTGGCGCAAAGAAGAGTATGGGTATGAGTATTTTCTTCATTGTCTTGTCTTGTTGGTGTCTATTTGCATGCAAATTTACGATATTTTCTTATTATTTGGTTCAGCACGCATGCGTTTAACATTAATTATTGGCGGCATGTATCATGCAGCAGCATTTATCGTAGGCGACAATATGTCTTTGGGTCGACGCGGCGATGCGTCGACTACTACGATGGTGCTTGTCATAGGCTGTAACAATTCTTTTCAATGGCGAAATATATGCTTGTCGTTTGTGTCAGATGATGTGCATCTGACCGACGATATAGAGTAGTCCGTAGCCAAGCACAAGCGAGATAATACCACCGAGGGCACCTACCTTGAGCATGTCTTTCTGAGTTACCAAACCCGTGGAGTGGGCGATGGCGTTGGGCGGCGTGGAGATAGGCAGACACATGGCGCTTGATGCAGCCACGGCGATGCCGATAAGCACGGTCGACGTGCCACCGATGCTGTCGAGCGACGGTCCCATGCCCTTGCACACGGTGGCGAGGATAGGCATGAGCAGTGCTGCTGTGGCGGTGTTGGAGATGAAATTGGACAACAGGTAGCAGATGAGGCCTGACACGAGCATGATAACCACGGGCGACCAAGTGCCGAACGGTATAGATTGGATGGCTGCGTCTGCCAGTCCGGAGCTATTGAGTGCCAGTCCGAGGGCGAACCCTCCTGCCACCATCCAAATGACGCTCCAGTTAATATCTTGTAGATCGCGGGCGGTGATTACTCCTGTGATGGCAAACACACCCATTGGCACCATTGCCACGGCGTTGGCATTGATGCCCGTCACCTTGTCGAGCACCCAGAGTAGCACTGTCACCACAAAGGTCACTGCTACTACCATCGACCGCCAGTTGTGCTTCACGGAACCGAGGAAGTGCAGGTCGATGGTTTTCTGCTTGAAGGGGAACATCCACATGAGCACTCCCCACACGATGATCAGCAGCACGATGACCAATGGCAGCATCACTGCCATCCACTGACCGAAGCCGATGCCGAGGTTCAAACCGTCGGGGTCATTTAGGAATTTTATGGCGATGGCGTTTGGAGGCGTACCAATCGGCGTCGCCATACCGCCCAGATTGGCTGCCAAAGGGATGGACAGAGTGAGGGCGATCTTGCCTTTACCGTCGGGTGGCAGCGAGCGGAACACGGGGGTGAGGAAGGTGAGCATCATGGCCGCCGTGGCGGTGTTGCTCACAAACATCGAAAATACGCCCGTGATAAGGATAAAACCAAGCAGAACGTGACTTGACTTGTGACCGAATGGACGGATAAGCGTCTTGGCAAGCAGCACATCGAGACCCGACTTGGTGGCGGCTATCGCCAGGATGAAACCGCCGAGAAAGAGAATGATGATGGGGTCGGCAAAGGTTGCCATGAGCGAGGTGGCGTTGAGTAGTTCGCCGAACTCTTTACCCTCGCCGCGCAAGAACATGAAACTGCTGTTCGAGCAGGTGAGTACCAGTGTGGTGATGATAGAGAGCGACGTCGCCCAAGCGGGTATTGCCTCGGTGAGCCACAGCAGGGTGGCAAACACGAAGAGGGCTATCACGCGCTGCTGGATGACGGTGAGCCCATCGATACCGAACCAGTGGGCGGGAAGGTTCCACACGATAACCGTGATTGCCAAGGTCACGAGAAATGCGGTCATCTTCTTTGTGTCAATATGACCGGTCAGTTGGTTTCCGTTTTCATTCATAATGCTATAGCTTGATTTTGTTTATTCTTCTTGTGAAATGGTGATACTATAGTCAGCTTGTATCGTGCGTTTTATGCTATCGCTTTACGCTGAGTGTGATGCTGCCGTCTGTGAGGTCTGCCGTGACCTTGCCACCGCGCTTCAACTTGCCGAAGAGTATCTCTTTCACCAATTGCGGACGCAGCTCTCTGCCGATGACGCGCTCTATCTCGCGGGCACCATATACCGGACTGAACCCCAACTTGAGCAAGTGGTCTTCTGCCTCGGGGGTGAGGGTAAGTTTCACGCGGCGCGCCTCCAGTTTAGCTTGCAGTTCGCCGAGCTTCTTCCCGAGGATGAGTCGTGCCATGTGCTCGTCCATATCATTGAACACAGCGATGGCGGAGAGGCGGTTGACAAACTCGGGCTTAAAGGTCTTCTTCACCTGCTTCAGCATGGCGTCGCCTGCGTTCTGTCGGCTGGCGAAGCCGAAGCCTGTTTGGTGGGCATATTGTGCACCTGCGTTCGAGGTCATGATGAGGATCACGTTGCGGAAGTCGGATTTGCGTCCCTTGTTGTCGGTCAGCGATGCGTAGTCCATCACTTGCAGCAGGATGTTGTAGATGTCGGGGTGTGCCTTCTCAATCTCGTCGAGCAGCAGTACGCAGTTGGGTGTCTTGCGGATGGCGTCGGTAAGCAGTCCACCCTCCTCATAGCCCACGTAGCCAGCGGGTGATCCGATGAGTTTTGCCACGGTGTGCTTCTCTGTATATTCGCTCATGTCGAAGCGCACCAGACTGATGCCCAGTTCGTGGGCGAGCACCTTCGCCACTTCAGTCTTGCCTACGCCTGTGGGTCCCACGAAGAGCAGCGAGGCGAGAGGCTTGGTGTCGTCGCCCAGTCCTGCCTTGGCTGTCTCCACTGCCAGGGTGACGTCTTCCACGGCGCGGTCCTGTCCGTATATCTGTGCGGAGATGCGCTGTTTCAAGTCCTTGAGCGCTGCGTTGCCATTGTCCTTGAGTGCCGCCGCATCTATCTTGCACACGCGGGTGAGTATCTCGTTCACCAGTGCCTTGTCCACCACTTCTTGTTTTCCTTCTTCATTTCCTTCAGGATGAATCTCGCGGTAGGCTGCCGCCTCATCGATGATGTCTATCGCCTTGTCGGGCAGGAAGCGGTCCTTGATATATTTGTCGCTCATTCTCACTGCATACTCGATGGCGGAGGGCATGATCTTCACTTGGTGAAAGATCTCATAGAGGTATTTTGTATCTTTCAGGATAGAGGTGGCTAATCCAGGCGAAGGCTCCTTGATGTCTATCTGTTGGAAGCGGCGCACCAGTCCACGGTTGTTTAGGAAGTATTTATTGTATTCAGTGTATGTGGTTGAACCGATGAATTTTATGCTACCATCTTCAAGGTAAGGCTTGAAGATGTCTGCGGCATCAAGCGAACCCTCGCTTGTGCGTCCTGCCCCAACGAGGTTGTGTATCTCGTCGATATAGAGGATGGTGTTGCCTTCGCGGGCTGCACCGTCGAGGATGAGCTTGATGCGCTTCTCGAAGTCTCCACGGTATTGCGTGCCTGCTACGAGCGTGCCCACGTCGATTCTATAGATGTGGTTGGAACGCAGGCGTTGGGGAACCTTGTTACTGCCGATGAGGTCTACCAATCCGTGGATAAGAGTGGTCTTGCCCACGCCCGGTTCACCCACAAAGATGGGGTTGCACTTGTCTTTGCGGCAGAGCACCTGTATGGTGCGCTCCAGTTCTTCTTCGCGTCCGTAACAGGGGTGCAAGAGGCTGTATGAAGAGTCGTACTGTGCCGTGAGGTCGGTCACGTGCTGGTGCCATTCGTCCGTGGGCATCCCGTTCTCGTTGAACATCGATTGTTGTGTCTTGTCGTTTTGCGTTTCGAATAAGTCATAGACGTCATTTTCGTCCCAGTCCATGTCGTCTATCGTCCCACCGCTGTTCCATTCGTGCTTGGCGATGAAGGGGTTGAAACCGTCTTCTTTCTTGAAGAAACCAGGCATGTCTTTCTCGTCGTCCTCGCAGTCGTTGTCGTTTTGCTTGATGAACTCTTCCATCATATGGTCTTTCACGAGCATGTCGTAGAAGCGTCCTGCTTCAGTCTCCATGTCAAGGTGTGAATAAATGTCTGCCACCACCTCGCAGAAGTTGTCAACATTGTCGCCGAGACGCTTTTTCAGTGCATAGGCGGCGTGTGAGTCTTCCAGACGCAACATTCCCCCAATGAGGTGCTGCACGTCGGAAAAGTTCAGTTTCTCCAATCGAGTGTATTCCATCGTCAGGTCGAGCATCTCCAGAGTTTGCGCGGAGAATGCTACGTGATATTCCTCACCATCGGGTATGGTGTCGAGTGACTTCACATAGTCATACATCTCGTGTGCCAATGGGTCTGCATCGATGTCAACCACAGCGAGCGCCTTGCAAAACGCCTTTTGGCGCAGCAGGGCGAGCAGCATGAGTTCGGGTGTGACAAACTCGCATCTGAGTTCATCCAGCATCTTGCACGTCTCGTAGAACAGAATGTTGAGACTGACCGAGTAGTATAGTTGCTTTTCCATTTATTCGGGTTTGATAGTCAATAGGAGCGGGAAACCTTCTGCACGTGCCATTTTGGTGGCGAGGTCGCGTTTCGACACGGCGATGTCGTAGCAGTAGACACCTGCCGTGGCGGAGCCGAAGCGGTGCACGTGTAGCATGAGTGCTTCTGCCTCGTTGTGTGGCTTGCGGAATACTTTTTCGAGCAGACAGACCACGAAGTCCATCGTGGTCACGTCGTCATTGTGGATGATTACATGGTATTTCCCAGGTTCTTGGGTGTGGAAGCCGGTGCGCTCCTTGACCCCCGCATTTTCCTTTGGCATTCGTTGTTTAGTTTTCGTTGATATGCAAAAGTAAGATTAAGTTGTCATATCCGCAAGTTTTTCGTGCTGAAAATTACAGGGATGTCTGTGTTTTATAAGCGACAAGGTCAATGCTTTGGAGCATCGACCACTATAGGACTGTTGCCATGCCCGACGTTGATGGTCTTGCCGCGCTTGATAGCGTCCGCTACGAGGTGTTGGGCTTGCGCTATGGCTTCGTGCAGTGGCAGACCACGGAGGAGAAGGGCGGTGATGGCACTCGACAGGGCACAGCCCGTTCCGTGCAGATGGGTGGTGGCTATGCGAGGGGTGACGTAGTCCGTACGGATGCCGTCTGGGCTGAACAGACTGTCGGTGAGTGTGTCGCCCTCGTTGTGTCCGCCCTTCACGAGAAAGGCACACCCATAACGTGTTGCCAAGATTGAATAGTCTGTACTTAAGGTGCTCTTTATCGGTGTGTTATGAATCCTATTTATAAGCACGACAGCTTCTGGATGGTTGGGCGTGACAAGTGTGCAGAGGGGGAACAACTCGCGCTCTACCACACCGAGACAGTCTGGCTGCATCAGCTCCCGTCCGCTAGTCGACATCATCACGGGGTCGTAGACCACCGCACAGTGGGGGCGCATGGCTTTATATTGGCGCAGCCTGTCGGCGATTACGTGCGCCACGGCGGCATCGGGGATCATCCCGATCTTGACGGCTCCGATGTCCAGGTCGGCGAGCACGCTGTCCAACTGTGCCGCCACCATCTCTGCGCCCACTGTCACGACGTGTTGCACGCCGAGCGTATTCTGGGCGGTAAGGGCAGTGATCACGGTGGCGGCATAAGTGCCGAGCGACTGCATTGTCTTGAGGTCCTGCTGCACTCCAGCCCCTGCCGAGGGGTCGCTGCCTGCAATGGTGAGTGCTGTGGGCAGCAGAGGACGGTCGGTGAGAGTGTGCCAGGCATCGCCCAGGATCATGGCACCGCCGAATCCCATGCGCAGCACGTCGTCGACACGGCTGAACGTGATTCCGCCCAGTGCCATCACCTTGTTGTCGATGATGCCATCTTGTCGTGCCAGGTTGAGATCTTCGGTGGTGAAGGCTGCGTGGTAGTCAGGTTTGGAGATGGAATCGAATATCGGCGATAACGACACATAGTCACACTGAGCCTTCCATGCCTCCACCTCCTCCAGCGTGTGGCAACTGCGGCTTACTGATCCCGTCCATCCTTCGGGTGGTTCGGGATGGCGGCTGTTCAGGTGCACGCCGTGGAGATGGTAGCGGAGGGCGAGATGGTGGTGGTCGTGGAGTACCAGTCGAGATCGCCACTGCTCGGGGATGTGCTTGATGAGCTGTTCTGTCTCCTCTTCTGTTGCATTGGGCTTGCGGATATGAATAAGGTCGGCGCCGCCCTGGAGCAACCGCACGATTTCTGCCGCCTCGCCATCATGGAAGGTGGGCAGGGTAATGATGATGAGCATTTTTCTATACTACTGTGAGATTGTATCAGGTTTTCTTTTAGCTCACCTTGAAGAGGTCGAAGGAGGCATCCCAGTCTTTCCATACAGGCTCGCGTCCGAGTTCGCGCAGACGGGCTTCGATGACCTTGGCGGTGCGCTCGTCGCTCACACTGAACTGCTCCAGGGCTTGCGGATAGGTGTGGTAGCCGCCGGGATTCACCTTCGACTCTGCCGACATGGTGGTCACGCCGAGCGTTGCCATGTGATCGCGGATGAATGCGGGCTCGCGGGTTGAATAGGATATGTCTACGTCGTGATCGAAGATGCGCATGGCGAAGGTGGCTTGCGCCAGCTCGCGGTCGCTCATGAAACAGTTGGGGTGGAACCCTTCGTTCTGCGCTGGTCGCATGCGTGGGAAGTTCACGCTATATTTCGTGCGCCAGTAGTGCTTCTGCAGGTAGCGCAGGTGGTGCGCCATCATGGTCACATCGGTGCGCCATTCCTTCTCCAACCCGATGAGCACGCCCATGCCGATGCTGTGCACGCCAGCCTGCCCCATGCGGTCGAACCCGTCGCAGCGCCACTCGAAGCGGCTCTTCATCCCGTGCGGGTGATACAGCTTGTAATGTTCACTATTGTAGGTCTCCTGAAAGCAGATGACGCCGTTCATGCCGTGGTCGGCGAGTGTGCGGTAGTCGTCCGCCGAGAGGGGCATCACTTCGATCTTGATGTTCGAGAAATAGCGCTTGGCAATGTCGATGGCTTGGGCGAGATAGGGCACGCCTGCTTTGGCGGGGTTCTCGCCCGTGACGAGGAGGATATTCTCGAAGGGTGCCAACTGCTTGATGGCGCGGTATTCGTTTTCTATTTGTTCGGGTGTGAGGATAGTGCGTGCCATGGGGTTCTCGCGGTGAAAGCCGCAGTAGACGCACGAATTGCTGCACGCGTTGGTGATATAGAGGGGGATGAACATCGACATGGTGCGCCCGAAGCGCTCTTCGGTGTATCGGCGCGAGAGCCGTGCCATCTCTTCGAGGTAGGGTTCAGCGGCAGGCGAGAGCAGCGCCATGAAGTCGTTTACGTCGCAGTGGCTCTTGGCGAGTGCGCGGCGCACATCTGTGTCGGTCATGGCGGCGATACGTTCCGTGGTCTCCTGCCAACTGATTTTCTTGAGTTCGTCTGAAAACATAGGTCTTACTTTAAATTCTATTTTTGTGGGGAGTTGTTATAGTTCTATTACGTGGCTGTCCATCGTCGCGAGATCCACCATCCAAAGGCGGTCGGTGAGGGGAGTGCCGATGCCGGTGATAAGCATGAGCACTTGGCATGCCTCCACGCTGCCCACCACGGCGGGGGTGGTGCCGAGCACAGCCTTGCCAGGGTGGGGCATCTGGAGCATGGCTTGCTCGTCGGGGAAGAGTGTGCGGTAGGTGGCTTGTCCGTGGCAGAGCACTGCCGCCTGACCTTCCAGTCCGCGGATGGCACCATAGACGTAGGACTTGTGGAGGCGCTCGCAGGCGTCGCTCACAATGTAGCGCGTGGCGAAATTGTCCATGCCGTCGACTACGATGTCGTAGTCTGCGATGAGTGTCTCGGCGTTGTCGCGCATGAGCCGCCCCTGGTGCGCTACAATGTCTACCTCACTGTTGAGCTGCTGCAGGCGGTGCTTGGCACACTCCGTCTTAGGCTGTCCCACCTCCTCTTCGGTGTAGAGCACCTGCCTGTGGAGGTTAGATACGCTCACCACGTCGTCGTCGATGAGACCCAGTGTGCCGATGCCTGCCCCCGTAAGGTAGGTGGCTATGGGAGAACCCAGCCCTCCCACGCCCACCAGCAGCACCTTGGCACGGCGAATTTTGGCTTGTCCCTCTTCGCCCATTTCGGCGAGGAGCATCTGGCGCTGATATCTGTCAGTCTTCATCCTTCTTGTATTTTCTCAGGTCGTGGGTGAGTTTGGCGGCGCAGAAGTTGGGACCGCACATGGTGCAGTATTCGCCGTCGGTGTGGCCTGCCTCCTCGAAGTACTGCAGCGCGAGCTCGGGGTCGAGCGACAGGTGAAACTGGTCGCGCCAGCGGAAGTCGAAGCGTGCCTTGGAGAGGGCGTTGTCGCGTATCATGGCTCCGGGATGTCCCTTCGCCAGGTCGGCGGCGTGGGCGGCTATCTTGTAGGTCACCACGCCCGTGCGCACGTCGTCCTTGTTGGGCAATGCCAGGTGCTCCTTCGGCGTGACGTAGCAGAGCATGGCCGTGCCCAGCCATCCTATCTGGGCCGCTCCGATGGCGGAGGTGATGTGGTCGTATCCCGGGGCGATGTCGGTAACGAGGGGGCCGAGCGTGTAGAAGGGAGCTTCGTGGCAGTGGTCCAGTTGGCGCTCCATGTTCTCCTTGATCTTGTGCAGGGGCACGTGGCCGGGACCTTCGATGAACGCCTGCACGTTCTTGTCCCAGGCACGTGTCACGAGTTCGCCCATCGTGTCGAGCTCGGCAAACTGGGCCGCGTCGTTGGCATCGGCTATACAACCGGGGCGCAGACCGTCGCCCAGCGAGAGCGCCACGTCGTAACGGGCCACGATGTCGCAGATGTCGTCGAAGTGCTCGTAGAGGAAGCTCTCCTTATTATATAATAGGCACCACTTGCTCATGATGCTGCCGCCGCGGCTCACGATGCCGCAGAGGCGGTTGTCGGCCAGGTGGACGTTGTGCAGGCGGATGCCGGCATGGATGGTGAAGTAGTCCACGCCCTGCTCACACTGCTCGATGAGTGTGTCGCGGTACACCTCCCAGCAGAGGTCTTCCACCTTGCCGTCCACCTTCTCCAGGGCCTGGTAGATGGGCACGGTGCCTACGGGCACGGGACAGTTGCGCAGTATCCATTCGCGCGTTTCGTGGATGTTGTTGCCGGTGGAGAGGTCCATCAGCGTGTCGCCGCCCCATTTGCACGACCATACGGCCTTGTCCACCTCTTCCTCGATGCTGGAGGTGGTGGCGGAGTTGCCGATGTTGGTGTTGATTTTCACTGCGAAGTTTCTGCCGATGATCATTGGTTCGCTCTCGGGGTGATGGATGTTGGCGGGCAGTACGGCTCGGCCTCGGGCTATCTCCTGGCGCACGAACTCGGGGGTGATGTGGGTCTTGATGCCCAGCTCCTCGCAGTTCATGTTCTCGCGGATGGCGACGTATTCCATCTCGGGGGTGATGATGCCGGCCTTGGCGTAGGCCATCTGGGTGATGCCGCCGTCGCAGTGGGGGCGACCCTCTATCCAGGGTTGGCGCAGCTTGGGCAGTCCCTTCTGCAGGTCCACCTTATAGTTGGGGTCGCTGTAGGGGCCGCTGGTGTCGTAAATATATACTGGCGCATTGGGCTCAGTGTGGGGGATGCCGCGTTCGTCCTTCACCACGGTGGGGGTGAGGTTCACCTGGGTCATCCCGACCTTGATGTCGGGGAATAGTATTCCCTTCATATACGCCTTTTCTCTCTTGGCGTAGGCTTTGTTGTCGTTGGGCATAGATAAAATTAAAATATTAAAAAATGGAAATATTGAAGTATGGAAATATTGTGGAAACACTTCGGCTGGGCGGGAATCCACAGGGTGATATTTCTAATTCAGGAATGCGGTGAGGGGCGAACTTGCCTCGGCTGAGTCGCTGATGGCTCCCAAGCCAGCCTCGTAGGCGCGGCGGCCGCAGACTACTGCCTCCTTGAACGCCCTCGCCATCTCCACGGGATTGCCAGACACGGCGATGGCGGTGTTCACCAGGCAAGCATCGGCACCCATCTCCATGGCTTCGGCTGCGTGGCTCGGCGCACCGATGCCAGCGTCTACCACCACGGGCACGGTGGCCTGCTCGATGATGATCTGCAGGAAGTCTCTCATGCGCAGTCCCTTGTTGGTGCCGATGGGGGCAGCGAGGGGCATCACGGTGGCGGCCCCGGCTTCCTCCAGGTGCTTGCAGAGCGTAGGGTCGGCTTGGCAGTAGGGTAGCACTACAAATCCGAGTTTCGCCAGTTGCTCCGTGGCCTTGAGGGTCTCGATGGAGTCGGGCAAGAGATAGCGTGGGTCGGGGTGGATTTCCAGTTTGAGCCAGTTGGTGCCGAAGGCCTCGCGTGCCATCTGTGCGGCAAACACTGCCTCCTCTGCTGTGCGCACGCCGCTTGTGTTGGGCAGCAGTTGGATGCCTGGATTCTGCACGATGTGGGTGAGCAGATCGTCGTTTGTGTCGTTGAGTTCGATGCGCTTCATAGCCACCGTCACCATCTCTGTTTCCGATGCTTTGATGGCTTGTGCCATCAGGGTGTTGTCGTTAAACTTTCCTGTGCCCAGGAACAGTCGCGAGGAGAATTCGCGTCCTGCGATAGTCAGTTTTTCCATATTTTTCTGTATTGCTAATGATTATCAAATGTGTGGATTATTCTCATGATCTTTTCGACCTCTTCTATGGGGTCGTCGGCTCCAAGGATAGCGCCGCTCATCGCCACGCCGTCGACACCGACGCCGAGGAGCATGGGAATGTCATTGGGAGTGATGCCGCCAATCGCCACGATGGGAAGGTGGATGCCCTCACGGTGCATGCCTTCTATGATGGCGCGGTAGCCGTCGATGCCGAGCAGGGGTGACAGGTGCTCCTTGGTGGTGGTGAAGCGGAAGGGACCGCAGCCAATATAGGAGGCGCCATCGCACCAGTGCGTCCTCACGTCATCGATGGTGTTGGCGGTGCCGCCGATGATGGCATGGGGACCGAGCACTCGTCGTGCCTCTCGGATGGGCATGTCACCCTTGCCTAGATGCACGCCGTCGGCATGCACTTCCATCGCTAGGCGCACCCTGTCGTCGATGATCAGTGTGGCACCGTGCTCGCGGCACATCCGCTTCACCTCCAGTGCCACGGGGCGCACCTCGTCGTCGGTGTATCCTTTCATGCGCAACTGTATCCAGCGGCATCCGCCCTCCAGCGCCAACCGGCACCCTTCGGCGTAGCCATACCGTTCGTTGCGGTGCGAGATGAATTGCAGTGTGCCCATCGCTATCCTCCGCACACCGCCTTAATCACGACGATGTCGTCGCCCTCGTTGATCATTGTGGCTGCCCAGTCGGCGCGGGTCACCATGCGGTTGTTCACTGCCACGGCTACGCCCTTGTCGGGCAGGGCGAGTTCTTCGGCGAACTGGTCAAGTCGCTGTGCCGTAATGTTTGTTTCCTTGTTGTTGATTTTCACTTTCATAGTCTTGGCTTGCGTTAAGTTGTCAAAAACAATGTGTGTCAACTCACGCGGTGCCTTCATTCGTATGAAAACAAAAGACCCCTAATCCCGGTATACGGGAATAGGGGTTTCTGTCCTTGGTAGACATAGAAGTTATATCATTTCCCTTCGGCAGCATTACCTGCATCAGGTTCTATGGGTATAATCTCAGCCGGCGTATGGTCGGCACCCCGTGATAATTCATTGCGTTTGCAAAGTAACGAATTATATTTCATTCCTGCAAGCGAATGGCAAAAAATGTTTCAGTTGTCGTAGCAGGTGCAGCATCCTCGCATCCCCTGCGTTTGTCATTCAAACTGCATGTTGCGCAGATACATCTGGTCGGTGCCGCCGCGGCATACGAGGGTCACCTTGTGGGTGCCTGCCGTAATGGGAGCCTTGAAGGTCTGCCGTGCCCACTTGCCGCCTGTGGCCTTCACGTGGTGAGTGGCGATGAGGCGTCCGTCGGCATCACCCTCGTGCAGTTCGATGACGGCATCGCTCATCCGCGCTTTCAGTTCGATGCTGCAATGGGTGGCGGCGCGAGAGAACTCCATGTTGAACAGTGATAGCCATGCTTCGGGGCGCTCCACAGCGAGATACTGCTCGGGTGCATAGTCTACAGGACGCACCAGACGCATCGCCTCTTTGTCGTCGAAAAGGTCGAAGTCTACTGACGAGAAGGCATCGTAGTGGTTGCCGTGGTAGGGACTGTCGAGGGTGAAACTGTCGAAGTCTGCATATCCGCTTCGTGCCGCCGTAATGTTTTCGGTGGTGTAGAAGGCGGAGTCGCGCCCTTCGGTGTGGGCATAGCAGCAGAGGGCGTGGCGCAGTCCGAGAAAACGCCAGAATCCCGATGCCGTCTCCTTTCCGAACGGCTCGTATCGGTCACCGTCAAGACTGTAGCTGAACTTCACTGTGCCGCGTTTGGTCACTTCGGTGCGCAACCATATATAATTAAGGTGGTCTGGCAACGTCTTTCTCGCCACTGTTTCGTCCTCCTGGTGACGGCTCTGGTGCACTTGTAGTTCGTAGCCCTTGTCGGTGCGCATCACGCCTTGTTGGAGCATGGTGCTGCCCATGATGCCGTTGCCGGCAAAGTCGCCTGTGGCAAGATGGCTCACGTCCACTTTTGCGGTGCCGATGCTGGCGGGCACCACGCACTTTTGTGTCAATGAGTTGCGTGCCCACTCGTAGCCTTTGGCTGGCGAGGCATAGATGCGCAAGTGACCGCGACGGTCTGTGAGGCTCCACTTGCTGTCGATGGGCACATGGGAGAATTCCCACACGGGGTCGAGTTTCTTCCCGTCGAAGTCATCGCTCTGTTGTGGATATGCGATGGGTTGCTCAGTCTTGCCCACGTTGGGCTTGCGGTAGGTAATCACCGTCTTGCCCTCCCTGAGTCGCGTCATGCGGCTGGCGAGTTGTGGGGTGATCTGGGTGGTGTCGGGATCGAGTCCTACGACAGGCCATCCGTCCACCCAGCGCATGGGATAGAGCATGATGTCGCGACCCATGTAGTCGCGGTCTTGGAAGGTGAAAGCCCACCATTCACCAGTTGGTGTGTCTATGATTCCGCCCTGATGGACGCCCGCCGAGGCGTAGTTGGCGTCGTCATCGATGAGCGTGCGAGTCTCATAGGGACCGTAGAGGTTTCTCGATCGGCTCACCATCTGGAATCCGTTGTAACCCTGGGCAGGGTTGAAGATGTAGTACCATCCGTCGTGCTTATACATGTGGCATCCCTCGAAATAGAGACGGTGCGACTCAGGGGCGCGGAGGATGACAGTGCCCTTGTCTCCGGGTGTCATAATCTCGGTGGCATCGTCGCGCAGTCGGGTGATACGGATCTCGTTCATGCCGTGTGTGATGTATTTCTTGCCGTCGTCGTCGATAAACATTCCGGGGTCGTAAAGTTCCTTGTTGAAGGCATACATCTTGTAGGGCCCCTCGGGCTTGCGGCTCTTGCACATGATGAAGCGGTCTGCCTTGAGGTTCACGCCGATGTAGTACCATCCGTCGTGGTAGCGCATTGTGGGCGCCCAGCAGGCACGTCCGTAGGCGGTCTGCTCGCGTTCCATACTGTAAGAGGGAAGGAAGGAGAGGCGGTCGTAGGCATGACCGATGACGCGCCAGTTGACCAGGTCTTTGGAGTGGCACACAGGGATGCCGGGCATGCAGGCGAACGATGAACTGATCATGTAGAAGTCGTCGCCCACGCGGATGATGTCGGTGTCGGGATAGTCGCCTCTCAATACGGGGTTGGTATAGGTGCCGTCGCCGTTGTCTGACGAGAAGCGGTCTGTGGCGGCATTTTGTGCTGTGGCGGCTGTGGTGGCTGCCAGCAGTAGAGAGAGGGTGCAAAGTCTGATGGTTGTTATCATAGCGTTTTTCCGTTTTGTGTTCTGTCAATAATACGGATAAACGCTGCATATCCCCTGTTTGTGGGAGACGTGCTTCATGTGCTTCAAAAAAAATAGTAGTCGACGCAGCGATGTGTCGACTACTATTTTGAACTTGTATGGATACTTATAGGAAATCTCTATTTCTCCTCACTGATGTTGTCAATACGGATGGTGTCGCCGGCGGTGAGGGTGCCGCTGAGGAGGCGTTCGCACACCTGGTCCTCGATGTAGGTCTGAATGGCGCGCTTCAGCGGACGGGCACCGAACTGGATGTCGTAGCCCTTGCGTGCCACCTCGTCTTTCACCCCGTCGGTCACTTCGAGCCTGTAGCCCAAGCTCTCCACGCGGTTGTGAAGCTGGATCAGTTCCAGGTCGACGATGCGCTTGATGGCGTCGAGATCGAGTTGATCGAAGGTGATGATCTCATCGAGGCGGTTGAGAAATTCGGGACTGAACTGCTTCGAGAGACTCTTCTGTATTACGCTGCGTGCATATTCCTTGTCGTGGGCTCCGAGGTTGGAGGCGTCCATGGCGGATGCATTGAAACCAATGCCGCGACCGAACTCCTTGAGCTGGCGCGTACCTGCGTTGGAGGTCATGATAATCACTGTGTTGCGGAAGTCTACAAGGCGTCCGTTTCCGTCGGTGAGGCGACCCTCGTCGAGCACTTGGAGGAGCATGTTGAAAACGTTGCCGTGTGCCTTTTCGATCTCGTCGAGCAGCACGATGCTGTAGGGCTTGCGGCGTACGCGCTCGGTGAGTTGTCCGCCCTCGTCATAGCCCACATAGCCCGGAGGCGCTCCCACAAGGCGTGAGGTGTTGAATGCCTCGCTGTATTCGCTCATGTCGACGCGGATGAGGGCGTCATCGCCACCGAACAGTTGCTCGGCGAGCTTCTTCGCCAGATAGGTCTTGCCCACGCCCGTCGGACCGAGAAACATGAACACGCCGATGGGGCGGTTTGGGTCCTTCAGTCCCACGCGGTTGCGCTGGATGGCGCGCACCACCTTGTTCACGGCGTCGTCCTGGGCGATTACCTTAGCCTTGAGTGTCTGTGCCATCGACTTGAGGCGTACTCCCTCGCTCTCCTGTATCTTCTGTACGGGCACGCCCGTGAGCAGCGACACTACGTCAGCCACGTCGTTGTCGCTGACTTCGTGATATTCGGTGTCTTCGCCCTGTCTCCACTGGCGGTTCACCTCCTCAAGGTCGTGTTCCAACTGCAACTTGCGGTCGCGGAAACTGGCTGCCAACTCGAAGTTCTGGCTCACCACGGCGTGCTGCTTCTTCTGCTCTGCCTCCTCGATCTGCTTTTGCAGTGAGGTGACGGCTGGCGGCACGTCGGTGTGACTCATGTGGATGCGAGAACCCACCTCGTCGAGGGCATCGATAGCCTTGTCGGGAAACTGCCGGTCGGTCACGTAGCGTTCCGTCAGGGCAACGCATGCCTGCAACGCCTCGTCGGTGTAGTGCACGTGGTGGTGGCGTTCGTATTGCGGTTTGATATTGTGGAGTATCTGCAGGGTCTCTTCTGCAGTGGTAGGCTCCACGGTCACCTTCTGGAAACGGCGTTCCAGGGCACCGTCTTTCTCTATCGTCTTGCGGTATTCGTCCACCGTGGTGGCGCCGATACACTGGATGGCACCCCGGGCGAGGGCGGGCTTGAGAATGTTGGCGGCATCCATCGTTCCTGGAGCCGAACCGGCCCCCACGAGGGTGTGTATCTCATCGATGAAGATGATGATGTCTGGGTTTTGCTCCAGTTCGCGGATGAGGGCTTTGATGCGTTCCTCAAACTGTCCGCGGTATTTCGTGCCAGCCACTACGCTGGTGAGGTCAAGGCTGAGCACACGCTTGCCGTAGAGCAAGGGCGAGCATTGACGGCGGTGTATCATCTGCGCCAGTCCTTCGACGATGGCACTCTTGCCCACACCGGGTTCTCCGATGAGTACGGGATTGTTTTTCTTGCGTCTGCCAAGGATTTCCACCACGCGCCGTGTCTCGCGCTCGCGGCCCACCACGGGGTCGAGCTTGTCTTCGGCAGCGGCACGTGTCAGGTCGAAACTGAAGTTGTCGAGCACGGGTGTCTTTGTCTGCCGGCGTTGCTGGGCCTGTGCGGTTTGCTGTGTGGTCTGCTGGCGCTTGTCGTCTGCGGGTGTGTCGAGTATGCCGTCGTCTTCATCGTCATCCATGTCGAGACCGCTGCGGGCGGGTGTGGAGGTCGACGGGGCATCGTCGCCGTCGGTGAAATAGTGGCGCGAGTCCTCGTAGTTCAGATGGTTGGTTTCGAGCACGTCCTTGGCTCCAGTCTCCGTCTGGTCGTGGAGGATGGCGAGGAGCAGATGGCTCTCGTCCACCTGTTGTGATCGGGCGAGTCTTGCCTCAAGCACCGAGAGCTTTAGGATGTTGTTGGCCTTGTCGTCGAGTGCGATGTCGTGTTCGGCGACATTCTCAGTGCGGCTTGTAGAGGCTTTAATGCGTTCTTCCAGGTCGCTCTTGAGTTGCCGTGTGTCTACGGCGAAAGCCTTGAAGAATGCTTCGAGAGTGTCGCTATGCTCGCGGATCATGGCGAGGAGCAGGTGTTCTGGCCGCACGCAGCCCGAGGCGAGTCTGTTGGCTTCTTCCTTGCTGAAGGCGAGTATTGCCGACACTGTATTTGAAAATTGGTTTGTCATATATCTCTTTTAGTTCTCGATGTGTTTGTTATTTGAAGTGCTTGTAAAGTAGGTGCAACGTGTCCACTGTATCCCCTAAGCTTGTCTGGTATGTTTGACTCCATTCTTTTGCGCAGGGCCGACGCGGGGACGCGTCGACTACTAAAACTGTTAATCAGATGCAAAAATACGCATTTTGTGTGGCACGGCAAAGCTTTAGTCGCTTTTTTCTTCTTGTAACGCCTGTAATGCCAACAATGCCTTTTTCGATGATAAAATAAACCTAACAAAAATCGTGCCAAAGTAAAAAACTTCTTTCTTTCGAATTGTATTACGGTGGTCAGGCATCTCTATTTTTGCATCCACACTGTGGCATCGTCCAACGAGGGTATACCTCATCCGCCAACGAGGTACTACCTCATTGCCCATCGAGAGTATACCTCATTGCCCATCGAGGGTATACCTCATTGCTCATCGAGGGTATACCTCATTGCTCATCGAGGGTATACCTCATGATTTCTGTAGTGTCAGTCTGACTTTTGTAGTAGTCGACGCGTCCCCGCGTCGACCTTCGCGCAGATGAAGCGCTGAAGGCAGAATAAATAGAACAGGCTCCGTCCTCTGTGATGTCGGGAACGGAGCCTGTTGTACCATATTATAAAAATGTGGGTCTTGGTTATCTTGCTACGGCTTTCGTGGTGGTGGTGACACCATGGCTGTTGGTTGTCTTCACGATGTAGACGCCGGGGTGCAGATTGTTGAGACTTGCTTTGCCGTTGCTTGCAGCCACGCGCATGCCTCGCATATCAAACACCTCGCTCTTCACAACTGCCGATGCATCGCCAGTCATTCCATTGATGGCAGAAACCTCGTCTGACGAGTAGGTGCGCTTACCGCCCGAGACCGTCACTGTCACATCCTTCGGTGTGTTCTGAGCCGTGCGGCTCAGCGTCCATTCACCGCCATTGGGACAGTATTCTGCACAGATTTTGTAAACACCGTCGGGTAGCGGGTCGAGGATGATGTCGGGGGTGTCGTATACCACTTTATATACACCTATATTCTCGTCTGCATCAATTTCGAAGTGGTAGATTTCGCCTGTAACTGTATTTGTGGCGCGCAGTGCCTTCTTGCCGGTGAAGGTGAATGCAGAAAAGTTGGTCATGCATGTAGAGATGTACAGCGTCTGTGTCTCCTCGTCTACGTATGTGCATATCGGGTAAGAGTTTCCGAATAACCAGACGATGTCGCTCCCTTCCTGGGGCTTTTGTACGCCGACTATGGCGAGGACAGATGTATTGAAATTATATTTATTTTGCGGGTTGAGGGCGCTGAGCAGGAATTTTCCGTCGTATTTGCCGCCCCATCCCCAGTTGAACCAATAGAAGCCGTCGCCTTCGTAACCCTCGCAAATAAACTCGTGCCCTACAGTGTAGTCTTCGTTAACCCCACCCATAATCACGGGGCGTTTGTTTGCCAGTTCGTTGTAGATGAGGCTGTCCCATTGGGCTTCGGTATACCATTCCTTGGCTTCTGTGTGGGCGCCCTTGTCGTAGTTGAAGTGTTTGATGAGCGCCCCCGGTATTAATAAGTCTAAGGAGGAACTACCTTCTACGCCAAATAGCGTCTCGATGCTGTAGCCCATATCGGCCATCAGCAGCGCCACGGCGGCGCGTTGTTCGTCGGTTCCGGTGGTTGCGGTAGCATATGTGTCGAGCATGTTGTTCCAGTCGAACACATCACCGTCCATGTTGCGCGATATCTGTGTGTTGTAGTCGACAAGCCAGGCATCGGCACTGCCTGTTGCCTGTTCTGGCCACTTGTGGTAGTTGACCACTTGTGCCATCGCCGTTGCGCTGCATCCTGTCACTGTGCGTTTTTGTTGGACGGTGTCTATGGGGCAGAGGTCGTTGTAGGGGGCTTTCTGGCTCCATGTCGTGGTGAGCAGATGGGGGATACGTTCGTGGTCGGTGGCGGTGGCTGCTTCATACTTGGCGCCACTCTCTGCTGCCGCTGCCACTTGCTTGGCATAAATGCTGAGCCACGTCTTCATTGCCGGCGGAATGCTGTCGGCATTGAAGTTTCCCTTGTCGCTATAGCCGAGGATGGGTGCGGCGCAGTCGTCACCTGCCACGATGACGTAGCCCGTGTTGCTGCTGCCGTTGAACACGTAGTATTCGGCACTGGGGGCGGTGTAGGCGAGTTTCATGTCGGTCTTTGCCGAGTTCAGACCACGTGTCACCTGTGTCTGACGGAACTGTTTCGCCAGGTTGAGCGCCTGCTGAGTGTTTACCACCTTGGCTTGCAGGGTAATAGTGGCGATCATTGCGGCTGTCAAAAATAGAGTTCTCTTCATGCTGGTTATGTTTATTAGTTTGACGTCGTATCGGTGCAAAGTTAGCATTTATTTGCGAATAAGCAAGTTATATTAGTCAAAAATGTGGTGGTATGCATAACATCTTTCATAAAAAAGCGAAGCATACCCATACGAAAATGCCGCAGATTCCTTGATTTGATTGGAAACTGCGGCATTCGTGTGGATTTATACGGGGCATCAAAGCTCGCGGTGGTGCCATATCCGGGTGATTTTGCGGCGGATGGCAGCCTGGTTGATGAGGGTGACGAGTACGAACAGACCCAGACCCACCAGGATGGCGGGGAGGAACGAACCTTCCTCTATCTGGGGGAAGAGTGTCTCGATGACGCCCATGTAGTAGCCGCGCACGGCGTAGAGCGTGATCCATGCAATGACAAGCACTGCCAGATTGAGTGTGACGGTGAGCCACTGGTAGGGACGAGCCACACGCGAGGGACTGTAGCCTATGAGTAGCAGGTTTTCGAGCTTGGCACTGTTCTTCTGCACGAGCAGATAGATGCTCAGCATAAGGATGTAGAAGCTCAGCACGGAGATGACAAGTCCGATGACCATCACGAGGCTTACCACCATCTTGAGGAAATAGGTGGTTTTCTCGGCGTTGAGTTTGTCGCTCTCCACCTCGTAGCCCTTTTGGTCGAGATACTTGGTTATGTGCTCGTCGGCGGGGTTGACCACCTCTACGATAAGGCGTGTGGGGTCGCTCTGCTGGTCGGGCTGGTAGTAGCTGTTGCTCCAGTCCATGAAGGTCTGTGGCACGAGGATGGTGTTCAGACGGTTGGAGAAGCCGATGACCTTGCCCTTAAATTCGCGCTCCTCGTGACCGCCGCCGTGGATGAAGATGCGGAAGTCGATCATGCCCATAAGTCCTTCGCTGATTTTGGGCAGTGAGTGGCTTTGGGCGAAGCCGAAGTTGTACATATTGATATAGGTGCGCGGCAGGATGATGGGCACCACGTTGCTCTTCTCGGTGTATTTCCAGTCGGCGAGCGGCACGTCGACAAACTCGTCGGGCACGCTTTCGAAGAACAGTTCGGAGTTGAGCACCTGTGTGCCGTTCACGCCCATGGAGGCATCCACCTTGTATTCGGTGGAGGTGAACTTGCCCACCTTCTTGACGAACGATTGGTTGGCGAGGTCGTCGATCTCGCTGCCGGTGAAGGTGTTGGTGCGACCGCTGATGGTGCTGGCGGTGCCGATGCGCTTGCTCACGATGAGATAGTCGGCTTTCATGAAGCTGTCGCCGGCGGTGAACACGGGCAACACGTCCTGGTAGAACTGGAAGCCGAGCAGGACGATGAGCATGCCGAAGAGGTTGGCAAAGAAAAATCCGGCGAACTGCGGTATGCTGATGTGCTGACGTAGTAATTTCCAAACGAGGTTCATAGTCTCAGAGTTTTTTCATAGTCCAAATCCATGTGTTTGCCGATACTGGTCACGATGACTCCGGCTCCCTGGCTGCGCGCTTCTGTCATCATGATGTCTGCCATGATGCGCGAGTTGTTGTCGTCGAGGTGGCTGACGGGTTCGTCGGCAAGGATAAAGTCGAAGGGCTGCACCAGTGCGCGTATCATCGCCACGCGTTGCTGTTGTCCGAAGCTCATGCGCCCGATGAGGGCGTCTTTCTTGTCGCCGATGCCGAGTCTGTCGAACCATTCTTCGATCTGTTTGCGGCTCTTGAAGCGGGTCAGGTTGTTCTTGATCTCCACGTTTTCCATGGCAGTGAGCTCGGGGAATAGACGCAGTTCCTGAAAGAGGTGGCTGATGTGGCGTTGGCGCATCTCGGTCCAGTCTTTCACCCGGAAGGTCTTGGTGTCGGTGTTGTCGAACATCACCTGTCCGTCATAGTCGTTGCGGTAGCCGACCACATAGCTGCAGAAGGTGCTCTTTCCTTTGCCGCTGTCTGCCTCTACGAGGTATAGTCTGCCTTTTTCCAGTGTCACTTCTTGTTGCCAAATCTCCGAGTGCAGGTCGTCGCGGTGGGCGAACACGGCAGGGAGAACGGAATGAAAAACTATCTTTTCCATTGTTTATTTGATGCTGTATACGATTGCTTTGATGTCGCCGAAGAGGGGTGTGAGCATGGATGTGACAGCCTTGGCTTCGTCATGTCCCTGTGTGAGCGCACCGAGGTTGAAGAGCATCGCCAGCTTCTTGCCGGCGATCTGCTTGCGGATGGAGGCGGGCAGGGGGTGACGGGCGGGGGCGATGGAGGCGAGGGCTGTCTGCTGGCTGTCGCCACTGAAGAACTGGTTGTCGGCGGATGCACCGAAATAGAACGCTGTCTTGCCGTCGCTGTAGCAGAAGGCATCTTTTGTCCAGTCGGTGATGCGTCCGCCCTTGGGACATGACTGCTTCCAGTAGTCGACGTCGGCGAGCCAGTCTTTGTCTGCCAGTTGCGCGGCGATGGACATCTGCAGGTTGTCGTCTTTCCAGGAGGGGAGCACGATGCTCAGGTCACCGTTTACGCTGCGGATGATGTTGTCCATGTCGATGGCGGCGTTGATGCCTGCCAGCAGTGCCTGCATGCCCTTGTTGCTTTGCAGAAGCTTGATATACTCCTTGCCGTCAACGTTGACGAACATGCCCATGAGGGCGTCGGCGTCCATACATCCCAAATATTTTCCCTGTATGGGGCGGTAGGTCTTGGCGGCGTCTGTCAGTGCCTGGTTGATTTGCTTGTTGAACGAGAATGTCTGTCCGTCGATGCAGAGGCATCCGTCTTTCGTTTCTATGCTTGCGGCGATGAGTACCTGCGAGGCATCGGCGTCCTTGGGCGCACCGATGGTGAAGGGGGCGACCATTTTCTCGGGCAGTGCCTGCGCCTGTGCCACGAGTGCCACGCCTCCGCCGATGGAGTCGATTTTGTCATAGAGCGGACTGTTCTTGATGCCGCGGTCTTCATCGGCTCCGAGGTATCGTGCCATGAGGAGCTGCATCTGTGCTTGGGCGGCTCCCACAACGGGACCCATGACGAGCAGTGCCTTGTTGGAAAAGCCCACCACCCAACTGTCTTTCAGTACGCTGAACGTATAACCTTTGCGCTCTGTGGGCTTCTGTGCCACAGACTGTTGCGCCAGCTTTTCAATCCATTGCTTCAAGTCTCCCTCGTCGCTCACCTTGGCGCAAAGTCCAAGGTTGCCTTCTGCCGACTCAAAGAGATAGATTTTGTCGGTCACGTCGATGCCACATTCCTTCACGTCGTCGGCATGGAGCACTTCCTTCAGGAAACGGGCGCTGCCTGTCTGTGTGGCAGACATCTTGGTCAGGTCTATGCTGATGAGGGCTGTGCTGCCATCGGGGATGGCGTTGACATAGTCGTTGCCCGAACACGAACAGAGCGTGGCAACGGCAGTCAACAACAATATATAAAAAAGGTGTTTCATTATCCCTTGCGTATTACAATCTTCTCGCCAGTTGGCTCATCATGACAGCGGCAAGACCGGCTGTCTCGGTGCGAAGGCGTGCGTTGCCGAGCGATACCGATTCGTAACCGTTCTCCATGGCAAGGCGTACCTCGTCGATGGAGAAGTCGCCCTCGGGTCCTACGAGCACGGTGATGTCGCCCGCTGCGCCCTCTTGGGCTTCCTGTATCTCGGTGTAGAAGTCTTTTTTCTCTATTTCTTCATAGCAGTGGCAGATGAATTTCCTGCCTTCGCGCGGTGTGTTGACGAAATCGCGGAAGGCGGTCATCGGGTTGATGACGGGCTTCCAGGGCTTACGGCTTTGTTTTACGGCACCAACCAGGATCTTTTCGAGGCGGATGGTGCGGAGCATCCTGCGTTCGGAGAACTTGCAGTTGAGGAAGCTCACCTCGTCGAACCCTATTTCCGTGGCTTTCTCCACCATCCATTCAATGCGGTCCATCATCTTGGTCGGGGCGATGGCCAGGTGGATGTGGTTGCGCCACGCTTTCTGTTGGGGCAACCGTTCCTTGATCTCATACATACACCGCTTGGTGGCGGCGATGGTGACCACCGCTTTATAGAAGTTGCCCACGCCGTCCATGAGGAACATCTCGTCGCCACTTTTCAGGCGCAGCACGCGTAGGGCGTGCATGGCTTCATCGAGCGGCAGTTCGTCTTGCTGTTCCGCATCGGGAACGAAGAAATATCTGGCTTCTTTCATGCGTCTGTCTTGTCTTGTATGTTTTTGTTCCTGCGCCGTTTCAGTTCGCTGTTGAGCTGCTCGGCGAGTTCATAGTTTTCTTTGTCGATGGCGGTCTTGAGTGCATCGTGCAGCATATCCTCGGATATGGCGTTGATGGGCAGACTCAGCCCGTTGGCGTGTGGCGCAAAACTGACGCTCTGTCGGGCGAACAGTTCTTCGTCGATATAGATGGGAAGGTTGCCGATGAAGGCGAGCAAAACGCCGTCGCTGGCTCTTATTTCCGTCTTCTGTCCGGTCTGTGCATTGCAGAGGTGTGTCTTGTATATGCCGTTCAGGAGACTGCTGATAGTGATGTTGTAGGGTTGTTCGCCAGTGTCGCGCTTGAGTGTGTCGAGCAAGGCTTCGGGCATCAGCTTCCGGGTGGTCGGCACTCCCGCCATACGCAGATGAAACTGATGGACGGTCTGCTTGTCGCACACCACTACAATCTGCCTTTCCTTCTGCCGGTCGGTCAGCGAGATGAGTCCCACCTCTTCCGATCCGATGATTTCGCTCAGTCCTCTATAGAACAACTGTATCATGACCTATAACTCCTTTAGCTCGTTCGTAGAATGGTGTTTGGTCTTGAACACGAGTGCAAACAGCGTGCCCACCACCAAGGCATAGGCAGCGAAGATGAGCCAGCACGTCTGCCAATTGCCGAGCAGATAGCCGTCATCGTTCCATTGGCAGTAGTGGTTGATCACCTCGCCTGCAAGCAGGGTACCTATGGTGGCACCGAGTCCGTTGGTCATCAGCATGAACAGTCCCTGGGCAGAAGCTCTCACCTTTACGTCGCATTTCTGGTCAACGAACAGACCGCCAGACACGTTGAAGAAGTCGAACGCCACGCCATAGACGATGCACGACAGCACGAAGAGAATCACGCCAGGGAAGGCGGGGTTGCCCACACCGAAGAATCCGAAGCGTAGCACCCATGCAAACATGGCGATGAGCATCACAATCTTGATGCCGTAGCGTTTCAAGAAGAAGGGGATGAGCAGGATGCAGAGGGCTTCAGACACCTGCGAGATGGACACTAACAATGTAGCGTTGTTGGCGGCGAATGTGTCAGCCATCAGCGGATCGCCCTTGAAGCTGGTGATGAAGGGCGTGGCGTAGCCGTTGGTTACCTGGAGTGACATGCCCAACAGACATGAGAAGATGAAGAATAACGCCATCTCCTTGGTCTTGAACAACTTGAAAGCGTTGAGCCCCCACACTTCCGCCATCGTTTGGTTCTCCTTGCGGATGATCTTGCACTGCGGTAGCGTGTAGCAGTAGAGGAAGAGCACGATACCTGCCAGTCCCGACATGAGGAACTGGAAATGGGTGTACTGGAACTTGTTGGCGTTTTCTCCGAGGATGAACCCGAACGTGCCGTTGTCCCATGTGGCGCAGTTGACGAACCACATCATGAGGATGAAGCCCACCGTGCCGAACACGCGGATTGGCGGGAAGTCTTTGACGGTGTCCAGACCGTGGTCTTTCAGTATGGTGAATGCCGTGGTGTTCGACAGCGCCAAGGTGGGCATGTAGAACGCCACGCTGAGCGTGTAGACGGCGATGAACAGCGACTCGTTGGGGGCAGTGGCGCTTTCGCCCATCCAGAACAGTCCGACCATAGCGATGCCGGCGAGCAAGTGGCAGATGCCGAGCAGTCGCTGTGGTTGTATCCACTTGTCTGCCACGATCCCCATCAGGGTGGGCATGAAGATGGATACGATGCCTTGTATGGCGTAGAACCAAGAGATTTCGGCACCCATCCCAGCTTTGCCCAGATAATTGCCCATGGAGGTGAGGTAAGCTCCCCAAACTGCGAATTCGAGGAAGTTCATCACGGCTAACCTAACTTTCAGATTCATAATATCAAGTGATTGTCTGTTAACTATTTTGGATGCGGTATCGGCGACAGACTTGTATGGAGTGCTTTCGCGCGTCCGCATGCGCTTATTTTCGTGCAAAGATAAATATAAATAATTGATCAGACAAAAATAAATTGTGTTTTATTTCTATGGGCAGTGCCTCCTGAGCGTCATAAGATGTTTCCTGATGCAGTCTACTTTTGTGCTTTCGCGTTAAAAAAGGAAGAGATTGACTGTCTCTCGACAATCAATCTCCTAATTAACCTTAATAATCTAATACCATGAAAAACACTTGGCGAAGGTATCGCTTTTATTTATGATGTGCAAATGGAAGGATGAGTCTTAGTTAAAATATAACATCATTTAAATGTTTCACCATTCCATTTAAGTTCTTTTTGCACTGCGATACTCTTTACGCTATTTCTTTTCTCCTTGTCCACGAGCGGAGTGGACAGGCTAATCATCAAGTTTGTTTCCGACGGCGAGAGCGTGGCAACGGGCATGACGAACGGCATCTGCCTCTTCAAATCCTCGAACACCTGCGTCTCCATTGAGTCGCCCTTCTGCACGAGCGATGCGGTTATCCGCTGTAAGTCCACCTCACCAACAAGCTGCCACGCTGTGTCGTACACCCACATGGTACTTTCCTTCTCGGGTGCGGCATAGGTGCGCACCATAGCGATGCGCGTGCTTCCGTCGGTGGCGTTGAGCCGTTTGAGTTGCAATGATACAGCATTGTTGAGCCTCACTTGCATGAAGTCGGCAGTGAGGGTGTCGAGCGTTGTCGTGTCGCCGAGTAGGTTTTTCACTGTCGTACCACTGTTTCCTCTGTCCACGAGGTTACGTCGCGCGTCCTTGTCGAGATAGGGAATCATGGAGTCTGGCATCTCATTCCACAGGCTTTTCATGTCCTGTGCAGCAACGGGTGTGGCGCACAATATGGTTGCCAACGCCCAAAATGCCTTTCGGTGGTATTGCATCGTTGCCATTTGTTTATTCCTCGTAGTCGTCTGCCACATCTTCGGCTTCCAATCCAAGGTTTTCGGGGTCGTCGTCAAACGTGGTGCGGTAGCTTTCTTCGGTGAGCTTGTCCTCGTCGAAGTCATCGTCATCATCGTCGTCATTATAGTTGTCCTCGATTTCGGGCAAGTCCTCGTCTTCATTCTCCTCGCTGTCGATGTTTTTCTCCTGTAGTTCATCGTCCTGCATGGTGGTGGGTTTCTCTTCCTCGGGCTTCTCCTTGGCGAAGATTGCCTCAACCCAAGAGCCTTTGGGGATTTCGAGTACCTCGAAACCGTCTGCCAACTTCTTCTCGTACATGCCGCCCTTCTTTTTCAGACGGTCTGCAGGCAGGGTAGTGGTGCTGATGTCGAAACCCTTTTGGATGATGTCTTGGATGCTCTGCGAGAGGCTGTCCCATCCACCGCCGAAGTTGCGGTCGATCACTTCGAGCAACTTGGTGGCAGAGATGTGGCGTATGTTCTCGTAGGTGAGGTCGGTGACGCGTAGGATGGGTTTCTTCTTGATTGCCCATTTGCAGTTGCTGTCGCCCATGTTAAGGTTGCCCACCTTGAAGCCGCGGGCTTCATATTTCTTGATGACTTCCGGCTTGTCTATCTTCACCTCTTCCATGTCGAAAGCAGAGCGTATCACGTCGACGTAGTGACGTTTGTTGTCCTTCATCTCCACGTCTTTCTGGGCTTCTTCCCAAAGGCGGAACACGTCGTTCTCCATGATTTCCCACACGTTGCTTTTGTTCAGTGTCTTGAGGCTTAGTGCTTTCTTGTCTTGTTTCATATACAGATATTATGTGTTTCTTGTTTTCCCGGTCGTTGTCTATGAGGTGTTTGGCGGGTGCAAAAGTAAATACTTTATCTTTTATCCACAAGTTTTTCATACATATTTTTTGTGTATATCCCATATATTGCCTACTTTTGCACGGCACAAAAATAGATGTTAAAACCGATATATAATTATGAGTGAACCATTGGCGGAACGGATGAGACCCCGCACGCTCGACGACTATATAGGCCAGCGGCAACTGGTGGGCGAAGATGCCGTGCTGCGTAAGATGATTGAAGCGCGGCGCGTCACGTCATTCATCCTGTGGGGTCCCCCGGGAGTGGGCAAGACCACGCTCGCCCAGATTGTGGCGCAGGTGATGGACGTTCCCTTCTTTACCCTGAGTGCAGTGACGAGCGGTGTGAAGGACGTGCGCGACGTGATTGAGAAAGCCAAGAAAAACCGCTTCTTCAACCAGGGCAATCCCATCCTTTTCATTGACGAGATACACCGTTTCAGCAAGAGCCAGCAAGACTCGCTGCTCGGAGCGGTGGAGAAAGGCGTGGTCACGCTCATTGGTGCCACTACTGAGAATCCCTCGTTCGAGGTGATACGTCCCTTGTTGTCGCGCTGCCAACTTTTTGTGCTTAAGCCGCTCGGCAAGGACGACCTGCTCGAGTTGTTGCACCGCGCTGTGGAGAAAGACAGCGTGCTCAGCCGGATGAACATCCACCTGAAGGAGACCGACGCCATGATACGCTACAGTGGCGGCGACGCACGCAAGTTGCTCAACATTCTTGAACTGGTGGTGGAGTCCGCCAACACGAACAATGTGACCGTCACCGATGAACTGGTGGTGAGCCGCCTACAGCAGAATCCGCTTGCCTACGACAAGGGCGGCGACATGCACTATGACATCATTTCTGCCTTTATTAAGAGTATACGCGGCAGTGACCCTGATGCGGCACTCTATTGGCTGGCACGCATGATCGAGGGCGGAGAAGATCCGCAGTTCATTGCGCGACGCCTCGTTATCAGCGCCTCCGAAGACATCGGACTCGCCAATCCCAACGCCCTGCTGCTCGCCAATGCCGCCTTCGATGCCGTGATGAAGATTGGATGGCCCGAGGGACGCATCCCCCTGGCAGAAGCCACCGTCTATCTCGCCACGAGCCAGAAAAGCAATTCGGCCTATCTCGCCATTGACAAGGCACTCGCCCTGGTGCGCCAGACCGGCAACCAACCTGTGCCCCTTCATCTGCGCAATGCACCCACCCAACTCATGGCAGATTTGGGCTATCACGACGGCTATCGCTATCCGCACGACTATCCCGGTCATTTCGCGGTTCAGCAATATATGCCTGACGCACTGAAAAACAATAGATTATGGACGCCACAACATTCTCCATTGGAGGAAAGACTCAGCCAGTATATGACAGAATGTTGGGGCGAACGATACAAACAAGAATGACACTATGAACATTGTGATTTTGGATGGCCATGCGGCCAACCCCGGCGGTCTGTCATGGGCACCGCTGGAAGCTATCGGCACCCTCACCGTCTATCCGCACACTGCACCCGACGAGGTGGTAGAGCGTGCCAAGGATGCCGACATCATACTTACGAATAAGGTGACGATCACCGAAACTGTGTTCGACCGACTGCCCAAGCTTCGCTATGTGGGGGTGCTCGCCACAGGTTACAATACCATCGATATCGAGGCTGCCCACCGACACGGTGTGACTGTCACCAACATTCCATCGTACAGCACCGACGCAGTGGTGCAGATGACCTTTGCCCATATCCTCAACATTACCAACCGCGTGGACCACTATGCTTGCAACAACCGTAAAGGACGTTGGAGCCAAAGTCCCGACTTCTGCTATTGGGACACGCCCTTATTGGATCTCGCGGGCAAGACGCTGGGCGTGGTCGGACTGGGCAGTATCGGCATGAAGGTGGCGCGGCTCGCCCGTGGATTTGGCATGGACGTGTTTGCCATGACGGGCAAAAACTCCGCTGAACTGCCCGACGGCATCCAGAAGACCACCTTTGAGGGACTGCTCGGCGTGAGCGACATCCTCACGCTCCACTGTCCGCTCTGCGACGACACCTTTGAACTCATCAATAGCCGCACGCTGGCGAAGATGAAACCCGGCGCTATTCTTATCAATACGGGCCGCGGTCCACTGGTCAACGAAGCCGACGTGGCACAGGCACTCACCGACGGACGGCTGGGCGCCTATGGTGCCGACGTGATGTGTCAGGAGCCGCCAGCTGCCGATAATCCGCTCTTCTCTGCCCCCAACGCTTATCTCACACCCCATATCGCATGGGCAAGCGTGGAAACCAGGAGTCGTCTGCTTGACATCGCCTTCGGCAATGTGCGTGCCTTCGTAGACGGACACCCCCGCAACGTAATCATCTCATAAACGATGCACTATACAGATCCCAACTTTGCCATTACACTACAGAAGGTGCTGGAATTTCTCGGCACCTTCGCCTTCGCCATCTCTGGCATCCGCCATGCCGCTGCCAAACATTTCGACTGGTTCGGCGGTTTCGTGTGCGGTGTTGCTGTTGCCATCGGGGGCGGTACGATTCGCGACGTGATGCTCGGCACCACGCCGTTCTGGATGACCTCGCCGTTCTACCTGGTCTGCACAGCTCTGGCGCAGGTGGTGGTCATAGTGTTTGCCAAGAGTCTGAAGCGGCTCGACAATGCGTGGTTCCTCTTCGACACGCTCGGTTTGGCACTCTTCACCGTGGCTGGTCTGCAGAAGACGCTTTCTTTCGGTTTCCCCTTCTGGGTGGCCATCATCATGGGGTGCATCACTGGTGCTGCCGGCGGTGTGATCCGCGATGTGCTACTTAACAACGAACCGGTGATTTTCCGCAAGGAAATCTATGCTATGGCGTGCATAGCAGGTGGTGTGGTCTACTGGGGACTGACCAAGTTCGGTGCCGACATGAGCGTCTGTGTCATCGTGGCATTCCTCATAGTGTGCATTATCCGGCTGCTGGCGGTGAAATACCACATTTCGCTGCCCATCTTGCAGGCGGAAGAATAGATAAAGAAAAGAATAACGAATAGGCGGCTTATCGTTTGACGATGAAGCCGCCTATTCTGTGTTGTATGCCTTTGCGGTTGATAGACCGCAGTGTGTAGACGCCATCCTTCAGTCTACTGATATCAAGTGCGTCTCCGGCCTTTTGTGTAGTGATGGCATTGCCTGCGAGGCTCTCGATGACGTAGAACTCGGCATCGCCCTCGTTTGTTAGGGTGGGCAGTGGCAGACAGATCCCGTCGTTCTTGAGCCATGCCTGCGTCTTCGTTGCTATTTGCCGATCTTCCTTCTCCTGTAATGCGTCGCTCTCGTTGCCGTATCTGTCGGTGGCGGTCACGGCATAGTGCATGCCTTCCACCGCCTTCATGGTGTGTGTGGTCGCGAAGGTGCGTATAGCGATGAGGTTTCGGGCGTCGCTGATGTCAACGGGATATTCCCTCGATGCATATATATTATAAAGAAGGTAGGGGCAGCCGCTTCGGTTGGGGGCAGCCTGCCAGGCGAGTGCAGTTGTCTCCACGCTGGTGCTGACAGCGAGTTGTGAGGGCGGTAGGGGGCGTTCGACATGTTCCCACGTCATTGGTGGAACGAGCGCTGGCGTGGTGTTGAAGCATCGGGCGGTGAAGTCGTAGATGCCCTTCAGATTGTCCGTGAAGAACTTGCTGCGGAAGAAGGCATGCCCCATGCCATACTGTCGTGCTACCTCCATCTCGCGGGTGATATCCTCCAGTTGCCAGTTTTTCTCTTTCGGACTCATGAAGTAGATGCCCAGTCCTGGCACGACAATGCGCCCGTGGCTCTGCTCCTGCCAGTCGATGGCGAAGGGGTAGAAATTGTTGTCGCGGAAATACATCATCGGGAAGAGTTCGTCCATCAGTCCGTCGCGCAACCAGTTCTGTGCCTCTTGGCAGACCGTGGAGTAGGCATTCCACCCATGACTCCAGTAGCGCGCCAGGTCGTCGTGCTTGCCAATGGGCGAGCAGCTCATCTTTACCCATGGTTTTTCTTTTTTTACAGCGTAGTGTATCTCCTTGACGATGCGGGTAATGAAGGCACGTCCTTGTGTCCGGCTCACACCAATCTTCCACGTCTCGGGATATCGTATGTAGTCGAGGTGGATGCCGTCGATGTCGTAGTTGTGCGTGATTTCGGCACACATCCTTGCCAGATAAGGGGCTGTCTGCGGGTGTTCAGGGTTCATGTAGCCCTCTTGTCCGATACGTTTTAGCAATTGGGGCTGCTTGCGGCGGAGTGCGGTGCACCCCGGTCCGTTCCATTTTCCTACGGGCATGGTCACCACCCAAGCGTGCAATTCCATGCCGCGCTTGTGGCATTCGTCGATGGCGAAAGCCAGTGCGTCGTAGCCTGGACTGCGTCCCGGAAATCCGGAGAGGCAACCATCCCATGGTTCGATTGCTGAGGCATAGATAGTTGTCGCCCTTACGCGTGTCTGCAGGAGCACTGTGTTGATGCCCGCCTGTTGTAGCCGGTCGAGGATGTCGCGAAGCTCCTGTTTCTGTTTCTCTGCAGAACGTGCCGATTGGGCGTAGGAGTGTGGCCAGTCGAGTCCGCCGATGGTGGTGAGCCACACCGCCCTCACCTCGTGTTTGGGCGGCATTGTCTGAGAATTGGTCAGCGTATTTTGGGCATGAGAGACGAGGCTGAATGCTTGAAAAAGGATACATAGTATCAAGGCGAACCCCGTTTTGTTGTATGTTTTCATCGTGGAGGATTGCTGTTTTGTCATGATTTGCGCACAAAGGTACGGATATTTTCCCTTTTTTCAAATATAATATGTACTTTTGCACAGAATACAGAAAACTATTCACAATCACATAACGACATGAAGAAACTATTTCTGATGCTGGCCTTCTGCGCCACGACGTTGTTTGCCAACGCCCAGTTTGAGCAGGGCAAGTTATATGCCGGAGCGTCGCTCTCAGGTCTCGACCTGAACTACAACGGTTCGGACGGGATGAACCTTGGTTTTGACGCCAAGTTGGGCTATATGTTTGCCGACAACCTGATGGCACTCTCGCAGGTGTCGTATCAGCACGACGGCAGTTCGGCGGTGGCTGACCGCTTCACCTGGGCAGTGGGCGGACGCTACTACATCGTCCAGAACGGAATTTTTCTTGGCGTGAAAGCCAAGTTGGTGCGTAACGACCATACCGACGTGATGCCGGGGCTTGAAGTGGGCTATGCCTTCTTCATCAACGACAAATGCACTATAGAGCCTTCCATCTATTACGATCAGTCGCTCGGTTGCCATAGCGATTACTCCACGATCGGCTTGCGCATTGGCTTCGGCATCTATCTGTAGACACGCATGATGGACAGTGCCTATCCTTCACAGCTATTAGAGAAGGCTGTGGGCGAATTCTCCAAACTTCCCGGCATCGGACGCAAGACAGCCTTGCGCCTGGTGCTCAACATGCTACGCCGCACGGACGGCGAGGTGGAGGCATTCACTCAGTCGCTCAGTCGGCTGAAACATGACGTGCGCTATTGTCGCGTGTGTCACAATATCAGTGACACCGATCTTTGTCCCATCTGTGCCAACCCCCGTCGCGACACATCACTGGTGTGCGTGGTGGAGAACATTCAAGACGTGATGGCTATCGAGAAAACCCAACAGTATCACGGTCTCTACCACGTGCTGGGCGGAATCATTTCGCCTATGGACGGCATTGGTCCAGGTGACCTGCAGATTGACAGTCTTGTGGCGCGAGTAGAGGATGGAAATGTGAAGGAAGTAATCCTCGCCCTGAGCAGTACGATGGAGGGTGATGCCACCAACTTCTACATTTCGCGTAAACTGTCGCCCTTGCATGTGGCGGTTAGCGTCATCGCGCGCGGAATCTCCGTGGGTGACGAGCTGGAATACACCGATGAGGTGACGCTCGGCAGAAGCATCGTCAACCGTACTCCTTTCAATGTATAAATGAAACGTATCAGCAATATTCTGAAAATCGAGCTGTGGCTCTCTGTAGCTGTGGCAATCATCCTTGTGGTGCTCTATGAGAACGCTCTGCTTCTGGCTGGCGACTGTGCCGGCGACGCAGGAGCAGAGTTTGTCGTCACCTCTATGATGGAACTGCTCACCGTCTGCGCCATTCCCGTGGCGATGAGACTCTTCCGTTTCTCTTCCGTGCGGCGCCGCCTTGTTGCGGGCACCGATCGCCAACGTCTGTGGTGGGCGTCGCTGCGCTTGATGATGCTTTGTGTGCCGATGGTGGCGAACACGCTATTCTATTATTGGTTCGGCTTCAAGGTGGCGTTCGGCTATATGGCAATTATCGGACTTGTATCACTCAGCTTCGTCTATCCGAGCCGGACGAGGTGTGAGACGGAATTTACACAAGAACAATAGTCAATGGATTCAATCAAACTATCGGTTGTCATTGTCAACTATAACGTGCGCCACTATCTCTGCCAGTGTCTGGACAGTCTGGCGAAGAGTCTTGACGGAATCGCCGCCGAAGTGATTG